>JAAZHE010000062.1 GCA_012510855.1 Bacillota bacterium
CTCCTTCACCTGCAGGCGGTCACCGGCGAATTGGCGGCGAAACGCCTTTGCACCTCCAGGATAACTAATGCCAAATTACACCAGTCCCACCGGCTTGGCCGCACTGCCGCCTCCAGGCCCTGCGATCCCTGTTACAGCTAAACCAATATCTGTACCGGCCCACTGCCTTCCTCCCTCGGCCATGGCCTTGGCAACCTGTCTACATTCTGCTCCGAACTGTTCCAAGAGCCTAGAATCAACTCCCAGCACCGCGGTCTTGGCAGCATTGCTGTAGGTCACAGCCCCCTGCATGTAGTATCCAGCACTGCCGGGGACATTGGTTAGTTTGTGGGAGATCAGTCCCCCGGTGCATGATTCGGCCACAGCCACTGTCTTCTTCCGGGACAGCAGAAGCCTTGCCGCCACTACCTCAAGGCCCTCATCTCCATAACCGTAGAAGTAAGGCCCCAAGCGGTCAAGGAGCTTTCTTTCCACCGGCTCAATTAGGCGAAGGGCTTCCGATTCATTGGCCGCCTTGGCAGTAATTCTAAGCCTTACCTCACCGCTTCCAGCATAAGGCGCGATGGTTGGGTTAGTCTGAGCCGCAATGATGTCCTGAACTATATTGTCGATAGCCGATTCACCTAACCCGTAAAACCTGAGAATCTTGGAATAAATGTCAGCCCGGTTTTCGTCTCCTAGCTTCTGCTGAATATAGGGAATGACTGAATCCTCCATGATGGCCTTAAGCTCTACAGGAACCCCCGGCAGCATGATCACTGCCTTCCCGTCAGGCAGCTCCAAGAGCACGCCCGGTGCCGTTCCCTTGGGGTTAGACAGCGCTTTTCCCCCTGCCGGCAGGTAAGCCTGACGCTTGTTGTTCTCAGACATGGTCCTGTTAAGGCGGCGGAAGTGCTCTTCAATCTCAGCCAGGGCTTCCCCGCACAGTACCAGCTCCAATCCAAAGGCATCGGCCACCGCTTCCTTGGTTAGGTCATCGGCGGTAGGTCCAAGCCCGCCGGAGATAATTATCAGATCCGCCCGCTGGTGGGCCTGGTTCACCAGCTGCGCGATCCTCCTGCGATTATCCCCGACTCTGCTGACATAGTATAGATCAACCCCCAGCTCAGCTAAGCGCTGGGCTAGATAGGCTGAGTTGGTATCAATGACTTCTCCCAGCAGAAGTTCGGTTCCAACCATGATCAATTCAGCTATCATTTGCTATCAGCACAACTCCATCAACCCTGGGTTGTGCCTTCTCTCCTTTCCCTACAGCTTCCTCATAGTGATGATCCCAATCATCTTCCCGCAGTTCACTGCATATCTACCCAGCATGGAAACTATAATTCTGCAAGTGAAACCCATATCCTCTCACATTGCAGGTCTCCATTTTCCATTGCCGTCAGCCGTCTAAATTACTGAATCCTGTAAAACTTGTGTTACCTGGGCTAAAGCCCTTGACTCCCAGCTTTCCGGGCTATACAATTCAAGATAGCAGCGGGACATTTATATCGCCATGCGGGACTCAGCTCGTCCCTATCGGCTGCAATATCTAGGCATAAGTTTTGTCTTTATAAGTACTTAGAATGGGTTTGGGAGGTGATGGATGTGACTTGTCCCGAGCGCAATCGGCAGATAAGCCCCAGCCGCTGTCTAACCTGTTCCCACTTCGGTGGTTATCATAATCAAGGGGTACTGTGTTTTAAAGCAAAGCGACGCCTTGCCTTCGATTACAAGAAAAAGCCGCTGCCGGCTTTCGCATTACGTCACCACTGCGGTTGACACCGATGACGGTGAATACTTATCGAAAACGGAGATATCGTATGTTACCAACCTTTGAACATACCATTATATGAAAATACCCTGCCACGCCTAAACGTGTAAGGGTATTTTTCTATGCTTTGGGCAAAGTATAAATGAGATTTGTCCCATAGAAAGGTGAGTGACCTCGATGGGTGATGAAAGTACACTACACCGCATAGCGTCCCATTGTACTGAGTATGAGCCCATCTCATCCGCCCAGGGCTACGGTTTCTCATGGCTCAATACTGCCATGGCATCGGAAGATTACCGCTGTGATTGGTGCGTCTATTGGCGGGACGGCAACTGTTCCATCTATGTAGACCGCAACAAATACCATTCCTAACTGCCTGTTTTGGCCATCATCAGCTGCTGCTTTGCCTTCGCCAGCTGCCCGATGGTTGGATCCTCCAAGACCTTCAGCATGGCCTCCTGTGCTTCAGCCCAGAGCTTGCACAAGGGGCATTCTCCACGGTTCTCACAAGTGGTCTGAGCTTCTTCTGTCAGACAACGGGTGATGATCACGGGGCCGTCTACAGTTTCGATTACATCCAGAACACTTAAATCAGAGAGATCCACCATAGGGCGGACTCCTCCCCCGGGACCCCGCACTCCTTCAATCCAACCTGCTCTGGCTAAAGTTGAAATGATTTGGGGAGTGAAGGTCTGGGGAATTCTCTGTCTTTCAGCTATCTCCTGAGCCGTTGAATACCTGTCCTCCGGCTGCATAACCAGGTCCATGAGAATGAGTATAGCATATTC
>JAAZHE010000001.1 GCA_012510855.1 Bacillota bacterium
ACTTGTTAGGGAGATAGAAGAGCTTAAAGACGCCCTGAAAAAGACGAGCCAAATGCGGGCTGAGCTCCAGACGGAGGTAGAGGTAGGGGAGAGCCGCCGGGCGCTGTGGCAGGAGCAGTATTCCGTGCTTTCTCGTCGGTTAGAGGAAATACTCAGACAGTTTGAAAGGCTTCAGGTTGATGCCGCAAAACAGGAGGCGGACCTAGCTGAGACTCGCAAGGAACTCCTTGCCCAGATTGCCTTGCTTGAGGACTGCATTAAGCTAGAGCAAGATCTTAGATCTCGGCTTACCGCCCAACAGGATGGAGTGCGGTCAGCGGCAGAAAAGGTGCAGCTATTGAACTCCCGCTATCAGGCCCTAGTGGAGATGGAACGGGACTACGCCGGATATGCCCGGGGAGTTAATGCAGTTATGAAGGCCAAAGACCGTTTCCCCGGCATCTGCGGAGTAATAGCGGAGCTCATCAGGGTTCCAGAAGAGCTGGAAACAGCCGTGGAGGTTGCCTTAGGGGGCAGCCTGCAGAATATCGTTACTGAGACCGACATCGAGGCAAGGCAGGCGGTGGCTTTCTTGAAGGAAAAAAAGGCCGGTAGGGCTACTTTCCTACCCCTTGCGGGTCTTCGCCCCAGCCCCCTTGGACAGCGAGATCGGAAATGGCTTGAGCAGGATGGGGTAATCGGTGTTGCCTCGGAGCTAGTCGAGTATGATCCTAAGTACAAGGTCGCGGTTGAGTATCTCTTGGGAAGGGTTGTGATCACAAGGGATCTCGATAGTGCTGTGGCCTTGAGCCGTAACTGGCGGGGCTTCAGCCGGATCGTGACCCTTGATGGTGATCTCGTTTCGCCGGGAGGAGCCATAACCGGCGGGAGCCTTCCCCAAGGGGAACGGAGCGGCCTCTTGCAAAGACATCAAGAAGTGTCGAGGCTTGCCGATGCTATCCGCCGGGGCCGGGAAAAACTCCAACAGGAGGAAAAGCTGGCAGCGGCCTTGGAAGACGAGTTGAAGAAGGCCCAAGCTCGGGCCAAGGCCGCCGCGGACAAAGTTCATCAACTGGAACTTGCCGCCAAGGAGCTGGAAAAGTCGGTTACCCTCGGCAAGAATGAGATTTCCCACTGGGAAAGGGAAGCAGACCAGGTACGGATAGAGATGGGGGAACTCCACCGAAAACTTGCCGCGGAGGCCGCAGGCAAAGAGGAACGGCTGGCAAGCATTGAGCGGCTGGATGCGGAGGCTGCTGTGCAGGAGAGAAGGCTTACCTCTCTGCAGGCTGAACTAGCATGTATAGAAAGGGAGCAGGCCAGTGCCCAGGAAAGCTATACCGCGGCCCAAGTCCGTTTGGCAGCCTTGGAAGGTCAGATTCAGGCCGATGAGAAAGTAGCGGCTGCGCACCGCTCGGACCTACTGGAAATTGACCAACGCTCGGAGCAAATAACGGCCGCCCTGGATAGTCTAAGACGGGAGCAGGGGGAACGAAGCCAGGAAGTAAGTCAGCTAAATGATAAGTATAAAGAGTTAGGGGAACAGCTTAGAGACATTGAAGTAAAGCTCACAGACAACGGCAGACATCGGCAGGCCATTGACAATGCATTGGTGGATAAAGAAGAGGCCCAAAGGGCCATACAGCGGCAGCGGGAGGCCTTGCAGCAGCAGTTGACAGATATCAGGCGGTCATTGGATAAGATAGCACTTAGAAAGGCCCAGCTTGCAGAGAGCATGGCGGAGGAATACGGAGTTACACCGGCGGCAATCAGCCAATGGCAGATAGCATTCGGTGATACTGCCGAGATGCGAAGGAACCTCAAGATACTCAAGGAGCAAATTCAATCCCTGGGACCGGTGGACACAGGTGCTATCCAGCAGTTTGAAGAAGTTGAGGAGCGCTACCAGTATCTCCAAAGGCAGCAGCAGGACCTTATCGAAGCAGAGCGGCAGCTAAAACAGGTGATTGCCGAGATGGATACTGTGTGCAAGGCTAAGTTCAAAGAAACCTTTGCTGCGGTGCAGAAAGAGTTTCAGGCTATATTTGGTAAGCTTTTTGGCGGCGGCAGTGCTGAGCTCGTTCTGATCGAAGCTGAACAGTTGGAAGATGCCGGGGTAGACATCTCTGCTAAGCCACCGGGCAAGAAGCCTCAGAACATCAACTTGCTCTCGGGGGGCGAGCGGGCTTTGACAGCCATCAGTCTCCTCTTTGCCCTTCTGAGGGTCAAGCCCAGTCCGTTCTGTGTTCTCGATGAAATCGACGCATCTTTAGATGAGAGCAATTTGGAGCGATTTACCCAGCTTCTCAAGGATTTTGCCGCGGACACCCAGTTTATTGTCATTACCCATCGGCCTACCACCATGGAAGCCGCCGACCGGCTGTATGGTGTTACTATGAACAGGGCTCATATCAGTCAATTGGTGTCATTGCAGCTGGATGAGGCAGCTGCAGTCTTGGAGACTAGTACAGCGGATACTTCGCCAATCTAGAGAGGAGAGTTTAGATGGGAATTTCAAATTGGCTGCGCCGCCGAGGTAGGAAAGAGGAAAAAGAGACTCAGTCTATGGGGATAGATGCTACCCAAAGCCGGGAGGAAGAACAGCAAGAGATTCAGGACGTAACGGCTAAGGACACTGAGGAGAATAAACATGGGAGTCCCCGGGGGTTGTTTGCTCGCCTAAAGAAAGGTTTGAGCCGGACTCGCTCCTCCTTTGTGGCCCGAGTCGACAGCCTCTTATCCAGCCACAAAGGAATCGATGAAGAGCTTTTTGAGGAGTTGGAGGAAGTACTGATCCAGGCAGATGTAGGCGTGGACACTACTCTCCGGCTGGTTGATGAAGTGCGAGACAAAGTCAAAGCTCAAGGCATAACGGATCCTGAAGAGGTCAGGCCCATCTTGCGGCAGACAGTCTTAGAGATCCTATCGGACAACAGTGCTCCACTGGTGCTGCCTGAGGAGACCCCGGCGGTAATCATGGTAGTGGGTGTAAATGGAGCTGGCAAGACTACTACCATTGCTAAGCTAGCCTATCGTTTTAGGTCCGAGGGGAAAAGGGTAATCCTCGGGGCTGCCGATACCTTCCGGGCGGCTGCCATTGAGCAGCTGGAGATTTGGGCTAACCGGGTGGGAGTAGAGCTGGTCAAACATCAGCCCGGTGCTGATCCGGCGGCTGTTGCTTACGATACAATCCAAGCCGGCCGTGCCCGGGGGTGTGATGTGGTAATCATCGACACAGCCGGTAGACTCCAAACCAAGACCAACCTGATGAAGGAATTGGAGAAGATCGGCCGGGTTGTGGAGCGGGAACTGGCGGGAAGATCTCCGGAGGTGCTCTTAGTTGTCGATGCTACCACAGGTCAAAATGCCCTTTCCCAGGCGAAGCTGTTCAGTGAGGCTGTAAAGGTTACTGGGGTGGTCCTCACCAAACTGGATGGAACTGCCAAAGGCGGTATTATTATCGCTATCGCAGAGGAATTAGGCCTGCCCGTTAAGTTCATCGGCATTGGCGAAGCCTATGATGATTTGAGGAATTTTGACCCTGAGGAGTTTGTCACCGCACTATTTGATGCCTAGATTAACCGCAGGGATATGGCCAGCTAACTTCACGGTTCTAGCGTAAGTATGAGTCAATAGTTGTCCGGGGCATCACCAGGGAGATGAAGGAGATAAGACCTTGCTCCCATGATATTGACAGAGGGCAGCATCCCTAGTATACTACTGCTGTAAACCATTTCTGCTTAACAGGGGCGGCGGGCATGATCGAGCAAACCGTACACATGGGATTGCTGTTCGATTTCTACGGTCAGCTGCTGACCGAAAAACAGCGGCTGTTCTTCTCCTTGTATCACCAGGACGACCTATCCCTTGGGGAGATCGCTGAGCAGTACGGTATTACCCGCCAAGCGGTATATGACATAATCCAGCGCTCACAAAAGACCCTAAGCAACTTCGAAGAGAAGCTGGGGTTAATCAAGCGCTATATTCGCCAGCGGGAACAGCTGGAAAAGGTCCAAGGGAAGCTCAAGGAGCTGGGCGATGAGTTAGCCCGGACAGGTGCTGCTGGGCCTTGGCAAGAACAGCTGGCAGAGGTCCAAGAGCTGTTGGCAGAAATCATTGAGGAGTTTTAAGCCCGGGGCGGCTGTGGGATGAAAACAATCCGGCGGAACGCCGGCGGTATATAGATAGAGGAGGGCCAGTATGGCGGTTTTTAGTTCACTGGCAGAGAAGCTCCAGAACACCCTGGGCAAGCTCCGGGGCAGGGGCAAGCTGACAGAGCAGGATGTCAAAGAGGCCCTGCGGGAAGTGCGGCTGGCACTTCTCGAGGCAGATGTCAACTATAAAGTAGTGAGGGATTTTACAGCCCGGGTCAGGGAGCGGGCAGTAGGACAAGAAGTCATGACCTCCCTGGCACCAGCCCATCAGGTAATCAAGATTGTCCATGAGGAACTGACTGAGCTCATGGGAGGCAGTCAGAGCAAACTGGAACTAGCTTCTCACCCACCGACAATTATAATGCTGGTGGGACTCCAGGGAGCAGGTAAGACTACAAGCTGTCCCAAATTGGCTAGACTACCACACCAACAGGGACATCGGCCGCTCCTTGAGGCAGCCGATGTGTATAGACCTGCAGCCATCAAGCAGCTCCAGGTTCTCGGTGAACAGCTGCAGATCCCGGTTTTTGCCTTGGGCGACCAGGTAAACCCCGTCGATATAGCTAAAGCGGCGCTGGAGCACAGCAAACGCTACGGCAATGATATCTTGATTCTAGATACTGCCGGCCGACTTCATATCGACGAAGAGCTCATGGGTGAGCTTAGGGCCATAGATGAAGCGGTGTCGCCCCATCAGGTGCTCTTGGTGGTTGATGCCATGACCGGTCAAGATGCTGTGAATGTCGCCAGCAGCTTCAACGAGAATCTGGATATCGATGGCATTATACTGACGAAACTCGACGGTGACGCCCGGGGAGGTGCTGCCCTGTCAATTAAGGCAGTCACCGGCAAGCCCATCAAGTTTGCGGCAACCGGTGAGAAGTTGGATGGCCTGGAACCCTTCCATCCAGACCGAATGGCATCTCGGATCTTGGGGATGGGCGATGTGCTCACCTTGATCGAAAAGGCGGAAGCTCAAATCGATGAGGCTAAAGCCCGGGAGATGGCAGATAAGCTGCGCGGGGCTGATTTCACCTTTGAAGATTTCCTTGAGCAGCTGGACCAGGTTAGGAACATGGGGCCTTTGGATCAGCTGCTAGACATGCTGCCGGGAGTTCCGGGAATGAAGGGGCTGAGGGGCCTACAGGTGGATGAAAAGCAGTTTAGCCAGATTGAGGCCATCATCAAATCTATGACCGTTGAAGAGCGGCTCCGGCCGGAGATCATTAACGGCAGCAGAAAGCGGCGGATTGCCGCCGGCAGCGGCACCAAGGTGCAGGATGTCAACAGGCTGCTCAAGCAGTTTAACCAAACCCGGCTGATGCTGAGGCAGTTGGGAGCTCTGGACAAGAAGGCCAAGCGCCGCAGCAAGCGGGGATTCCGGCCCTTTGGTTTGTTTAGTTAACCGTCAATATAACTGGGGAATGATTGCCAAGGCTCGCCGGATTATTGAGGCGAGACTGGTTAATCATTGGCGGCTGAAAGGCGCTTTCAGCCTGCCGATATAGACACATTAGCTTAGGAAGGAGGAGGGACTATTCTATGGCTGTTAGGATCCGTCTAAAGAGAATGGGTGCCAAGAAGAAGCCTTTCTATCGTTTGGTGGTAGCTGATTCACGGGCTGCCCGGGATGGCCGATTCATCGATATTTTGGGGTATTACGATCCCCTGCAGGAACCAGCTAAGATAGTAGTGGACGAAGAGAAAGCCATTGATTGGCTCAAGAAAGGTGCCCAGCCCTCAGATACCGCCAAGCACCTGCTGACCCAGGTGGGCGTCATGGACAAGTTCACGGCATTGCGCAAAGCAGCGCAGTAGGAGGGCTTTAAATGATGAGGGAGCTTGTTGAGTATGTTGCCAAGGCATTAGTCGAGCAACCCGATGAAGTGCAGGTTAGTCAAGTTGAAGGCGAAAGATCCCTGATTGTGGAACTGCGGGTGGCACCGGAGGATATGGGCAAGGTAATCGGTAAGCAGGGTCGGATCGCCAAGGCCATTCGCACAGTGGTTAAGGCCGCTGCCACCAAAGAGGGGAAAATGGTGCACGTAGAGATCATCGACTAAGCAGACGGAGGTCCCTAGCTTACCTCTAAGGCGGACTTTGCCTGGCCTTAGGGAGGTGATTGCATGGACAAAATCACCATCAGCCGACCAGTTGTTTGGAAAGCCGTAGTCACTGACCAGCTGCGGGAAGAGCTGCGTCAGGAACTAAGGCAGGCCATCAACCGCTTGGACATGGAGATACAGCAGCTGGAGTTTCAGGGTAAGCGGATCCTGCCGGAGCTCGAGAGGCAGAACTTGAAAAGAGCTATGGAGATGCGTCAGCAGATTGAGGAAGAGAAGCAGAAGCGGCGCCAGGCTCGGGAACGGTTAACAGAGCAAATGTTGGATATAGACAAACTGGAGACTGGCAAAGAGATAGCCCGCGGTACGCTGGATAGCTGGACGGAAATCTCCGTTGGCGATGATCTCAGTGCGAAACTCTACGCAGAAATAGTAACCAAAGATGATAAAGTGATAGAACTGCGGGAAGGGCGGCCGGAGGCGTGAGTGAGGCAAGGGCTTGGGTGGTCATTGGCGAGATCACCAGACCCCACGGTGTCCAGGGAGCTGTGAAGGTATTACCCCATACCGACTATCCCGAGAGGTTTGACTCGCTAACTGAGGTGTATATAGGTACAGATGATGCCGAACCAGAGCTGATGAGTTTTTCCCTGTTGGGTTGGCAGAAAGGGCAGTTAATCTGCCGCGTTGGGGAAATCGATTCTCGAGACGCTGCCGAAAAGCTCCGGGGAAAACTGCTGCTGGTTCCGAGGGAAGACGCAGTACAGCTCCCGGAAGGGTATTACTATGTCTTTGACCTTGTCGGCCTTGCAGTGCACACCGAGGATGGTCAGTACCTGGGAAGGCTCAAGGAAGTGTTGCAGCCTGGCGCCAACGATGTTTACGTTGTGGAACCAGCAGATGGGAAAGGTGAAATCCTGCTTCCCGCAATTGAAGATGTTGTGCTAGATGTAGATCTGCGGGAAGGGCGAATGCTGGTCAGGTTACTCCCGGGACTACTGGAGGAACAGTAAGCGGGAGGTGCCTAACTGATGCGAATAGATGTCCTCACGTTGTTTCCAGAGATGTTCCAAGGGCCCATTGATGCCAGTATTCTCGGACGGGCCCGGGCTGCAGGCATAGTCGACATACATCTGTGGAACATACGGGACTTTGCCCATGGTAAACATCGCCAAGTCGATGACTATCCCTTCGGTGGTGGGGCCGGTATGGTCATGAAGCCTGAACCGGTGTTCAATGCTGTTAGGCATGTATTGGGTGGAGAAGCGGCTCCCGTTATCCTCATGAGCCCGCAAGGTGAGGTATTTAGTCATCGGTTGGCAGAGGAGCTCTCTCGCGAAAACCGCCTAGTGCTGGTGTGCGGGCATTACGAAGGGGTTGACGAAAGGATCAGGGAAGCCTTAGTGACCCGGCAGATTTCCATCGGTGACTATGTGTTGACCGGAGGCGAGCTGCCTGCCATGGTGGTTATCGATGCGGTAGTCCGGTTCTTGCCGGGAGCTTTGGGGGATGCTGGAGCAGTTCATACCGACTCCTTTGCCCAAGGACTCCTTGAGTACCCGCAATATACACGGCCTAGGGAATTTGAAGGCATGAAAGTGCCAGAGGTTTTGCTGTCCGGCAACCACCAACGGATCGCGCAATGGCGCCGTGAGCAAGCACTGCGCCGGACGCTGCTTTTGCGTCCTGATCTGTTGGAGAAACTCGAGCTGAGTGAAGAAGACCAAAAGCTCTTGGCAACCATCAAAGAAGAACTAGAGCAGGCTGATGAGTAGCTTAGACTAGTGGTATGGAAGGGAGGCAGAAAGCATTGGATATACTACAGGCTATTGAGCGTGAGCAGATGAAGACCGATATCCCCGATTTCCGACCTGGAGACAGCGTTAGGGTTCATGTCAAGGTCGTAGAAGGTGAGCGGGAGCGGATTCAGGTCTTTGAAGGTGTAGTGATCGCCCGTTCCGGCGGTGGGATCAGGGAGACCTTCACCGTTCGGAAAGTGTCCCAGGGTGTTGGTGTAGAGAGGATATTTCCGCTGCATTCGCCCCGGATCGAGAAAATCGAAGTTGTTAGACGTGGTCGGGTGCGAAGGGCCAAGCTGTATTACCTGCGGCAGCGGGTGGGTAAAGCTGCCCGGATTAAAGAGCGGCGTGCCTGGTAAGCGCATCGCAGACAAAAAGGGACTCCAGGAGTCCCTTTTTTCCAATTCCACCGTTGAAGGGAGAATGGGAGCATGGCAGCAGAAAAATCGGCACTGCGGGAATACCTGGAGGCTTTTGTCATTGCGGTTGTCCTGGCTTTATTCATTATTACGTTTATCGCCCAATCCTTTATTGTCCAGGGACGGTCTATGGAACCGACCTTGTTCGATGGGGAGCGCCTATTGGTGGACAAACTAACTTATCGCTTTCGGCCGCCCCGTGCCGGTGAGATTGTTGTCTTTCGTTATCCTGCCGACCCGAGCCGGAAGTTCATCAAGAGGATTATTGGAGTTCCCGGAGATGAAATCATGATCAGGGATACTGTCGTCTATGTCAACGGCAAGCCCTTGAAAGAGGATTACATCACTGCTCCCACATACGGTGACTGGGGACCGAGGAAGGTGCCCCGGAACAGTTACTTCGTCCTGGGAGATAACCGCAATAACAGCGATGACAGCCGCTTTCCAGATGTAGGTTTTGTGGGACGGGAACTCATCATGGGTCGAGCTGTTGCCAGGTATTGGCCTCTACCGGCTATTGGAATAATTGGGATTCCGGAAACCTTTTCCAGATAATTAGGTTGGAAGGAATTGAGTAAAGTGTCAGTAGATATCCAATGGTATCCGGGCCATATGGCCAAGACCAAGAGGGAATTGAGGGAAAACCTCCCGGTGATCGACATTGTGCTGGAAGTACGGGATGCAAGGATACCCACCACCAGTCACAATGCCGATCTAGCGGAGCTTGTAGCCAGAAAGCCTGTTATTACAATTTTAGCCAAGGCAGACTTGGCAGAGGAAGAGACTACCAAGGCGTGGATAAAAGCCTTGGAAAACAATGGGCTGCCTGCGGTTGCGGTAGATCTCAAAACCGGCTGGGGTGTAAGAGAACTGGAACGAAAGATCCGCATCCAGCAACAGATCATCAGTCAAAGGCTTCACCGGCGGGGTCGACAAAGCCGGAGTCTTAGAGGTTTAGTGGTAGGGGTGCCCAATGTGGGCAAGTCTACCTTGATTAACCGGCTGGCTAACCGGTCAGCCGCTAAAACCGGGGCTCTTCCAGGAGTGACCCGGGGCAAACAGTGGGTTCGGATCGGGAACTGGCTGCAGCTTTTGGATGTGCCTGGAGTTCTGTGGCCCAAGTTTGAAGAACCTCAGACTGGTTTCTATTTGGCCATTACCGGAGCCATCAGTCCTGATGTTTTCGATTACGTCCGGGTAAGTGCCGCATTGGCAGAGTTCTTGCGTAATCGTCGCCCCGAGGCTCTTCAGGATAGATATGATTTAGATAGTATACCGAAAGACGGCCTCCCCATCCTCGAAGCCATAGGACAGCGCCGGGGCTTTTTGCTCAGCGGCGGCAGTGTCGATGTAGAAAAGGCCGCCCTCCTCTTGCTTAAAGAATTTCGCGAAGGAATCCTAGGCCGCTTCACCCTTGATTTTCCTCCAAATTTGTAAGAAATCTGTATCCGTCCCTCATAGTCAGCAGGGAAATTTAGGAAATAGCAGAATTGGTATAAGGCGAATTTTTTCCGTGGGTGGTATGATGATTAACCTGCAAAACCTGACTGTTAGGGACATCAAGGAGTGGGCCGCGGGCAAAGGCCGCCTTTTGCCGGAGGAAATAGCTGCACTGCGTACAGACCCGAGGATCTCCGTGCAAAAGCTGGCTGCAGCATGGGAGAGGATGCAGGCAGATCAGCAGAAAGCTCAGGCTCAGCGGCGGCGTCTATATCGGTTTCGTCAAGTCCTTTACAGGCATGGTTTTGAGAGTATTGCAGGAGTTGATGAGGTGGGGAGAGGCCCCCTGGCGGGTCCTGTAGTGGCAGCAGCAGTGATTTTACCCAGTGGCTTACCTTCCTTTAGGCTCGATGATTCTAAACAGTTGTCTCAAGCCCAGAGAAATGAGTTGTATGAAAAGATCAACAAAGAGGCTGTTGCTGTGGGAATCGGCATAGCGCAGCCCCAGGAGATAGATGCCCTCAATATTCACAATGCCAGTCTACTGGCTATGTATAGAGCGTTGTCCTCCCTTCAACAAGCACCAGATTTTTGCTTCGTTGACGGACGCTTTCTTGTTCCGAATCTGACATGTCCCCAGCGAGCGATTGTCAGTGGTGACGGTCGCTGCGACGTTGTAGCAGCGGCATCCATTATTGCCAAGGTTACCAGGGACCGCTTGTTAGAAGAGCTGGACACCATCTATCCATCCTACGGCTTTGCCGCCAACAAAGGCTACCCAACTTTTGAGCATTTGCAGGCGTTAAGAGAGCATGGTCCAAGCCCTGTGCACCGGTATTCATGTACTCCGGTACGTTTGGCTGGGGAGAATGCCGCCGTCACGAGGGGTGAGAAAAATTCGGATTGTACGGGTTGAGGATTTAAGGCCGGGCATGCAGCTGGCCCGAACAGTATACAGCGCTGATGGCAGAGTACTGCTTAGTGCTGGAGTTGTCATGAAGGATTCGTATATCGAGAGACTGCGGAAATTGGGATTTCCGGCGGTGTATGTCGGTGACCCGGTAGAGTCAGAATCCTTTAGGGAGGCTGTCTGTGAATCTACCCGGCGTCGAGCCATTGCTGTAGTGAAGAAGAGCTTCAACGAGGTAAAGCTAGGTTCGTCTTTGAAACTAGAGGCAATCGGCCAGGTAGTCAACGACATCGTCGATGAGGTTGTGTCCAATCGAGAAGTTGTCTTGCCCCTAACAGATATCCGCAGCCACGATGATTACACCTTTGGCCACAGTGTCAATGTCTGTGTTATATCGGTCATGTTAGGTGTAGCTTTAGAACTGGATGACCTGACACTGCGTGAGCTGGCCATGGGAGCAATTCTCCACGATGTAGGAAAAGTCAAGGTGCCAGAGCAGATTTTGCTTAAGCCTGCACCACTTAGTCCCAAGGAGTGGACTGAGATGAGGAAGCATACCCTTTACGGTTTTCAGCTCCTTAGAGGGGGCGATGGAGTGTCCTCCCGGGCGGCCCACGTAGCATATCAGCATCACGAGCGGGGTGACGGCAGCGGGTATCCCCGGGCCTTAGCCAGCGACGGAATTCACCTCTTTGCTAAGATTGTAGCTGTAGCTGATACCTATGATGCCATGACTTCTGATCGAGTCTACCGCAAAGGAGTCACGCCCTTTGAAGCTCTAAAAGTGATTAAAGAGCTGGCATCGGAGGAGTGCGGGCAGCTGGACAAACACGTGGTAGATACTTTCTTGGCCAATGTCGCTGCCTATCCGCCGGGTTCCAAAGTAAAGCTCAATACCGGTGAAGTAGGGATGGTTATTGGTAAGGCAGAACACTCCCGTGATTCTGTGATGATAGAAGTGGAGTACGATGCCTCTGGACACCCATTGAGAAAAGCTACAATTATTACAGTATTGGATATGGGAGTGGCCCAGATAGTGTAGTGCTTTATGGTGGTGAATCTCAGGCAGAAAGGCAACTTCTATGAGGAATTGGCTGCCAGGTATCTCAAAGCGAAGGGCTATGAGATCTTGGCCCGGCGGTACCGCTCCAGAAGCGGCGAAATTGATTTGGTGGCCAAAGATGGCGGCACCATCGTCTTTGTGGAAGTGAAGGGCAGGCAGACAACTCGGTTTGGCCTGCCGCAGGAGGCCGTCGACCGCAGAAAGCAGCGGCGGCTCCGGCGTACTGCTCAGCATTATCTTTGGAGCCGGGGCCTGGCTGAACGGCTCTGTCGCTTTGATGTGATTGTCATCCAAACCACCGGCCGTGGTCACCAGATAGAGCATCTCATCGGAGCCTTTGACAACTGAGTTTGAGGCTGGGTTGGGAGGCAGGTGCGTGGTTCCAAGAAGTCACCGGTCCTTGTCCTGGAAGAGGAAAAGGATGGTGACTTTTTTCGTGATCGCCAAAGTCCACGGTGCAACCGTGTTAGGTGTCGAGGGCTTCCTCATCGACGTTGAAGTGGACATTTCCAGGGGCCTTCCGGGATTTGAGATAGTGGGACTGCCCGACGTTGCTGTACGGGAGAGCCGGCAGCGGGTGCGGGCCGCCATGAAGAACTCGGGTTTTGGGTTTCCTATGCAAAGGCTCACGGTCAATTTAGCTCCGGCAGACTTACGAAAGAGCGGACCAGCCTTTGATCTGGCTATCGCCCTAGGAATCCTGGCGGCATCCGGCACCTTGAACCCAGACCTTCTCAGCGGGGTCTTGATTCTGGGGGAGCTATCCCTGGACGGCAGCGTGCGGGGTGTGGCCGGGGTGCTTCCCATGTTGATGGCAGCAGCAGAAGCCGGAGTGCCCCGAGCTTTAGTCCCCGCAGATAACGAAGAGGAGGCAGCATTGGTAGACACGATCGAGGTCGGCATTGTCAAGCATTTGCTGGATGCGGCTGCCATGCTGGAGGGGCGCAGCCCGTTGGTTCGTCCTCGGCCCCGGGATTTTGATCTGGAGATTGAAGTTGACAGGGACCTTGCCGAGGTTCGGGGACAGTTCACTGCCAAGAGAGCCCTGGAAATTGCTGCTGCCGGTCGCCATAATCTGCTCCTCATGGGACCTCCCGGATGCGGCAAAACCCTTCTGGCCCGCTGCTTACCGGGCATTTTGCCGCCGCTGTCCTTTACGGAGGCCATGGAGGTGGCCAAGATATACTCCATTGCCAAAGGATGCCGGGCGCCTCTTAGGCTGAGCCGCCGCCGACCCTTTCGCAGTCCCCATCATTCATCAACGGTAGCAGGTCTGATCGGAGGTGGAGCTAATCCAGAACCGGGGGAGGTGACTTTAGCCCACCACGGAGTGCTGTTTCTGGACGAGGTAGGAGAGTTTCGCCGTACGGTGCTGGACGTTTTGCGGCAACCCCTGGAGGACGGACGCGTTTCCCTGGTTCGCCACGGCTACAGTATCACTTACCCAGCCCGCTGCCAGCTGGTCTTGGCAGCTAACCCCTGCCCCTGTGGTTTTTTTGGTTCCTCTGCTAAAGACTGCCTGTGCACAGGGGGCGAGCTGGCCTCCTACCGCAGGAGGCTTTCGGGACCCCTATTGGATAGAATTGACCTACAGGTGTGGATGGACCGGCTCCCAGCCCATGAGTATGACTTTCCGGCAGAACCGTCGGCGGCAGTCAGGGAACGGGTAGCTAAAGCTTGGGAGCACCTAAGAGCCATTGAAGAAGGCCAACTGGTGATAGAAATCGCCCCCGATGCCCAAGCTGTCTTGGCACAAGCAGTCGAAAAATTCAAGCTTTCAGTCCGAGCCGTTGACAGGATCCAGCGGGTTGCAAGGACAATCGCCGTCCTGGCAGGATCAGGGAGAATCGAGACCCGCCATCTGGCCGAAGCCTTAACTTACCGCCTTTCGCTTTAGTTTTATCTGGACACCGAAAACTGGCGGGATAGGCTGTATTTCAAGGGACATGATCGGGATACGAGACTGCTCTTTAAGCCATGCTAAGGCACAAACGGGATTCTTCGAAAGGGAGGACAACCCTTGGGACACCAGCAGGACTTAGGCAAGACCAAGATATACAGCTGTCCTAACTGTCAAGCTGATACTCCCCATGTAATTAAGGGGCAGAAGAACGAGACCTGCGCCCTTTTGTGCAGCAACTGCGGAACCGGTTCCCTAGTCCACAGTGATGAGCTGTGTCTCTATCAGCTGCACTGGGAGGAAGAGCTGAGACAGATCTTGGGAACCTTGGAGCAACGTCTAGATGATGAGCGGTATCCGGATTAGAACTTGGAATTCCCGAAGGAAGGGGAGGGGAAGTCATTGAAGGCTAGGATGTATCTTTGGGGCCTCAGTCTCCTGCCCCACATGGGCAGTATCACCATCAAGCGCCTCGTGGAAGGCATGGGCAGCGAGGAAGCCGCTTTCCACGCTGAAGTTGAAGACGTTCAGGCCTACGGGGGCCTCACCGCAATTAGGGCTCAGGCAGTAGTTACTGCTCGATCTAGGTTGGACTTAGTTCGAGGATGGGAGCGACTTACCCAACATCATGACCTCGGACTTGTTACGTGGCTTGATGAGGAGTATCCCCCGAGGCTCCGGGAAATCTACGATCCGCCACCGGTTTTGTACTACCGAGGATCTCTTGGGTGTCTAAATGGACCAGCAGTGGCCATAGTCGGGAGAAGGCGAGCCAGCCCACGGGGGCTGGGATGGGCGAAACGGCTGGGACGGGCCCTGGGGGCGGCGGGGCTCACCGTGGTCAGCGGGCTGGCCATGGGAATTGATGCCGCAGCCCATGCCGCCGCCCTGGAAACTGGAAAAACCGCGGCGGTATTAGTGACCGGCATAGATGTTGTTTACCCCAAATGCAATCAGCGGCTGTATGAAGATATACCTTCATCAGGAGTGCTCATTTCTCCATTTCCCCTGGGTACCAAACCCCAGCGGGGCAATTTCCCCGCCCGCAATCGGATAATCAGTGGAATAAGCAACGCCGTCATAGTAGTGGAAGCCGCCCAGCGAAGCGGCGCTTTGATCACTGCGATGCTGGCCGTAGAGCAGAATCGAGATGTCTACGCGGTACCGGGCGATCCAGCCGATAGCGGTGCAGCCGGTCCCAATAAACTGATTCAGGAAGGGGCTAAACTGATCACAAGTCCTGACGATGTCCTGGATGAGCTGGGTCTCAGCGGGCAGCTCCGACTGCCGTTGGGGAGCTCTGAAAGGAAATGGACCCCTCAAGCTGAATCTGAGACTGCAGACAGCAATGCTGAAAGGCTCCTTAGAACTTTGGTTCGTCCCCTGCATGTCGATGAAATAGCCGTAATCACCGGCTTGCCGGCGTCGGTGGTCAACAGCTCACTGATGGAACTGGAACTGGCAGGCTTGCTTGAGCAGCTGAGTGCTGGGGTGTTTCAGCGGGTGAGTTGAGGGGCCTTCCACAGGATAATGTTTACAAGGTCTGTCCGAGGGAATATAATAGAAGCAAATGTCTGGAGTACTGGGGGACAGACCAATGCAGCGGGTCATGAAGATTATAGAAAGGCTTATCGCAGAGGTGTTGGATGACACCCAAGAATCACTGAGCGGACCCGAGATAATAGCAATGCTGTTGCGTGAAGGATTTAGTGCTGATGAAATCGAACAGGCTCTGTCACTGATTTTTTCTTTGCCCGAGGCCATTCAGGCAAGGAGCGAAGAAATCCACTACCCTGCTTCGCAGGATTCCATGCGGGTGTTCACTCCCGAGGAACGGGCCAAGCTGGATGTTGAGGCCCAGGGGTATTTGCTTGGGCTGGTAGGTGCCAACTTGATCGACCAGGCTGAGCTGGAGGACATCCTCGGTGAAGTGTCGGCTCTACAGCTTTCTCAAGTAGGGATACCGGAACTGCAGTGGATTTTGGGCCGGGTCGTTGAAGATGAAGTGCGATCCTTCCTTCTGTCGACGGCGCCGGTGTACTCTTCCGGTGAGGAGGCCGGGATTTGGTGGAACTAGCGGCCTTTGTCAAGGAAGAGTAGACCATTATACTGATCTGTACGTGAGGGCTAACCGGAAAGGGTTAGCCCTTGTGATGGATAACTCTAGGAGGGCAGTAATGTGGGTAAATCATTGGTGATTGTGGAGTCCCCGGCAAAGGCCAAGACCATCAGCCGGTTTTTAGGCAGAAACTATACAGTCAAGGCCTCTGTTGGTCACGTTAAGGACCTCCCCAAGAGCCAGCTTGGAGTAGATGTTGAAAACGGCTTTCAGCCTAAGTATATCACCATCAGAGGTAAAGGACCTATACTAAAGGAGCTCCGAGATGCAGCGAGGAAGGCAGACCGCATCTTGTTTGCTACAGACCCCGACCGGGAAGGAGAAGCTATCTCTTGGCATTTAGCTGATGCCCTCGATGTGGACGGACAGAGTCCCTGCCGGATTGAGTTTAACGAGATTACTGAGCGAGCGGTCAAGACGGCCATTAAGCAGCCCCGCCCCATCAATCAACATCTAGTCGACGCACAACAGGCTAGACGGGTGCTGGACCGACTCGTGGGGTATAAACTGAGTCCCCTGCTTTGGGCTAAGGTAAAACGGGGCCTTAGCGCCGGCCGGGTTCAATCGGTAGCTGTTAGGTTGATCTGTGACCGAGAAGCAGAAATCCAAGCCTTCGAACCGGAAGAATACTGGTCTATAGAAGCTGAGCTGCAGCAGGTGGAAGGGGAAAAGACAACATTCTCTGCTAAGCTTCATAAGGCAAAGGGAAAGAAAATAGAGATCAGGAATCAGGCGGAAGCAGAAGCCATTGTCGAAAAGCTACAGGAAGCATCCTTTGTCGTGCAGTCAGTGGAGCGCAAGGAAAGGCGCCGCAATCCCGCTCCCCCTTTCACCACCAGCAGCCTGCAGCAGGAGGCGTCTCGCAAGCTGGGCTTTACGGCTAGGCGAACAATGATGGTTGCTCAACAGCTTTACGAAGGGCTGGAAGTAGGATCAGAGGGCACGGTTGGGTTAATCACATATATCAGAACTGATGCTACCAGGATCGCTCCGGAGGCCCAACACGCTGCCCGGGAGACTATCCAGGCGCTTTTTGGCAAAGAATACCTACCTGCCAAACCCCCGGTATATAAGAGTCGAGCTGGGGCGCAGGCAGCCCACGAAGCGATTCGGCCAACGTCGATGAAGCGGCTGCCGGAAGAGGTAAAACCGTATCTCACCAGAGATCAATACCGGCTCTATCGTCTCATCTGGGAGAGATTCATTGCCAGCCAAATGGCACCGGCCGTTTTGGACACGCTGACGGTGCAGATTCAGGCTGGCGATTATGTCTTTAGGGCCACTGGCTCCACTATCAAATTCCCGGGATTTATGGCTCTGTACACTGAGAATACAGACCTTCCCGAAGAGGGAGATGACAAGGAAGGGACCCTGCCGGAGCTTAGGGAAGGCGAAAAGCTGGAACTGCTGCAGCTAATGCCCAATCAGCATTTTACCCAGCCCCCGCCCCGGTATTCGGAGGCCATGCTGGTTAAGACGTTAGAAGAGCTGGGAATCGGTCGGCCCAGCACCTATGCCCAGATCATCGATACCATCACCCGCAGGGGCTATGTAGAGTTGGTGGATAGGCGGTTTGTGCCGACCGAGCTGGGCAACATCGTGGTGGACCTTCTGAAAGAACATTTTCCTAATATTATTGATGTTGAGTTTACTGCTACCATGGAAAGCCAGCTGGACCGCATAGAGGAGGGCAAGGAAAACTGGGAGAGGGTTTTGGCTGAGTTTTGGGAGCCCTTCTCACAGGAGCTGAAAAAGGCAGAGCTCCACATGGAGGAAGTGGAGATTGCCGACGAAGAAACCGATGAAGTCTGTGAAAAATGCGGCCGGAATATGGTGATTAAACAAGGCCGCTATGGGCGCTTCCTAGCCTGTCCGGGATTTCCCGAATGCCGCAATACCATACCGCTCCTAAAGGAGATCGGAGTGTCCTGCCCCAAATGCGGTGGGCAGATAGTGGAGCGCCGAACCAGACGGGGTAGAACCTTCTACGGATGCACCAACTATCCTGACTGCGATTTCACCAGCTGGCAAAGGCCCGCGGGCAAGAACTGCCCCCAATGCGGTCAGTTTATGGTCGTCAGGCAGCGGCGGGGCAAGGGCCCGGAGGTTGTCTGTTCCGACAAGGGATGCGGGTATAGGGAAGACATGTAGGAAGAGGCCTAGTTTTTTAGGAAGGGACTCACTTGGATATCAGGTCGACTACCATCATTGGAGTGTCGAGGGATGGCAAGGGTGCCTTGGCAGGCGACGGACAGGTTACCTTAGGTGACAAGGTAATCGTAAAGCATGGAGCGAGGAAGGTCCGCCGCCTCTACCGCGGACAGGTGCTGGCGGGATTTGCGGGAACAGCCGCCGATGCCTTTACCCTATTTGAGAGGTTCGAAGCTAAGCTGGAGGAGTTCAAAGGTCAGCTGGTTCGGGCTGCTGTGGAACTCGCCAAGGAGTGGAGAACCGATCGGGTTTTGAGGCGCCTTGAGGCAGTGATGATTGCCATGGATGCCCGGCAAATGCTGATTATCTCCGGCAACGGAGATGTCATCGAGCCCGATGAAGGCATTGCCGCCATCGGATCTGGAGGTCCCTATGCCCAGGCGGCGGCGTCGGCACTCCTTAGGTATACCGACCTTTCGGCGGCAGAAATTGCGAAGAATGCTTTGGAGATTGCAGCAGACATTTGTGTCTATACGAATAAGCACATTACAGTAGAGGAGATCGGGTAGAGATTGGGGGTGGAAGAATGGCAGAACTGACACCAAGGGAAATAGTAGCTGAACTAGACAAGTATATCGTCGGCCAAGACCAAGCCAAAAGAGTGGTGGCAATCGCCCTGCGGAACCGCTATCGGCGAAGGCGTCTGCCAGAAAAGATTCGGGATGAGTTCATGCCCAAGAATATCCTCATGATCGGGCCCACTGGTGTGGGGAAGACTGAAATAGCCCGGCGTTTGGCGCGCCTTGCTGATGCGCCCTTTATTAAGGTGGAGGCAACGAAGTTCACCGAGGTAGGCTATGTAGGCCGGGATGTGGAGTCCATGATCCGGGAATTGGTGGAAACCAGCATCCGCATGGTAAAAACTGAGCGGATGGCAGAAGTAGCAGATGCGGCAGCCAGAAACGCCGAGGACCGCCTGGTAAGTATCTTGGTGCCCATGCCGGGAAAGGAGCGAAGCTTCAACCCGCTGGAGGTTTTCTTTGGCCCCCGCCGGCTCGATGAGTCCGCTGAGTCTGTAGAAGCAGCCCAGCGGGAGCAAATCCAACAGCAAAGGGAAGCAGTGCGCCAGCGCCTTATCAGGGGAGAGCTGGACGATCATCTGGTGGAGATTGAAGTTGAGGATAGTACCCCGCCTATGCTGGAGGTTTTTACCGGCTCCGGTATGGAGGAGATGGGTATCAATCTCCAGGATATGTTTGGCAATCTGTTTCCCAAACGGGTAAAAAAGAGAAAAGTAACCGTCAAAGAAGCTCTGCGGCTTTTACAGCAGGAGGAAGCCCAGAAGCTCATCGATATGGACGAAGTCCAGACGGAAGCAATAGCCAGGGCTGAGAATGATGGGATTATTTTCCTAGATGAGATTGACAAAATCGTCGCCAAAGGAGGTACCCACGGCCCAGACGTATCTCGAGAAGGAGTCCAGCGGGACATTTTACCTATTGTGGAAGGGTCTACGGTCCTAACTAAGTACGGCCCAGTCAAGACTGATCACATTCTCTTCATCGCCGCCGGTGCCTTTCATGTCAGTAAACCTTCCGATCTCATTCCAGAGCTGCAGGGACGCTTTCCCATGCGGGTTGAGCTGTCAAGCCTTACAGAAAAGGATTTTCGCCGCATCTTGACTGAACCCGAGAATGCCTTGATCAAGCAGTATACTGCTTTACTCGCCACTGAGAATGTCCAGCTGGAGTTTACTGAGGAGGCCATTGACAAGATTGCCTCATTCGCGGTCTTAATCAATGAGAGGACTGAGAATATCGGGGCCCGCAGACTCCACACTGTCCTGGAACGGGTACTGGAGGACATTTCTTTTTCAGCACCGGAACGGGCCGGGGACCGGATAGTCATTGACGAGCAATATGTTACAGAGCGTCTCGCAAATGTGGTGGAAGATCGGGACTTAAGTCGCTTTATTCTGTAGGAAATAGGAAAAAATTACTTTTCCTAAATTCTGTCATAAACTGAAAGGAAAAAGAAGGAATTCCTGAAGGAATGTGGAAGACCCTATCTGTATCGGTGTAAACTATTGCTAAGGGCAAAACCATCGAAAGATGGTGACGCAAAGTCACGGGCCTAAGGTCCCTAGGGACTATGGTAGCCGGACCGCCAATAGCCGACTCACCAAGCAGATGGATATTTTGGGGTTCGGGTCTACTGGCGTCCGTACTAGACCTGAACCCCATTTTCCTTAAATATAAGGATTTGTGTGTTTTGGCACTTTATGAATGAGGGGAGGTATGGCAGTGGCTGGTTTTAATCTCCTTGGCAGAACGGGCAGTCTGCTCCACAGGGCCCTGGACGCCGAAAGTCTGCGCTTCCAGGTCAGGGCCCATAATCTGGCCAATGTTAATACCCCCGGATATAAGCGGCAGGACGTGGAGTTTGAGACTTATCTGACTGCTGAACTTGACCGGAGGGGGAGCATCGGAATGAAGAGGACCCATCCGCGGCACCTAACCGGTCAAAACAACGGTGCAGCTCCCCGCATCGTAACGGATAATCGTACGACGATGCGGTTGGACGGCAACAATGTGGATATCGAGCAGGAGATGGTTGCACTGACGGAGACAGCTGTCAGGTACCAGGTCTTGGCTGAGCAGCTCACCGGCAAGCTCAGGCAGCTCCGCACGGTAATCAGTGAGCGGATAAGCTAAGTGGATCCGAATTCTGGGGAGGGATTACGGTGAGTATTTTCCACACCTTTCGAATCAGCGGGTCCGCCCTAACGGCGGAGAGGCTCAGGATGGATACCATTGCCAACAACCTAGCTAATGCCAATACCACCCGGACTGAAGAAGGCGGGCCTTATCGGCGGCAGATGCCGGTCTTTTCGGCGAGAACGCAAGCACAACCAAACCAACATGGTTTCAAAGGGGCAGGTGTGAGGGTAATAGGAATTCATGAGGACCCGACACCTGGGCGGCTGGTTTATGACCCTGAGCATCCCGATGCCGATGCGGAAGGCTATGTCCATTATCCCAATGTAAATATAGTGACGGAAATGGTGGACATGATCACCGCGACTCGCGCATATGAGGCAAATGTCACAGTTATAAATTCTGCCCGTAGTATGGCAATGAAGGCTTTAGAGATCGGTCGGGGCTAATTTACTGGCAGGCTTGAGGAAAAGTGTCTGATAATGTCGAGTCGCGTCATTAGGTAGGGGTGATAGGCATGAGGATAAATGCGATAACAGGGGAGCCAGTCTTGCCTCCGTCACGGCTGGGGCCTGAGCGAGTTGATGAGTCTCAAGGCTTTGCACAGGTATTGAAGGACGCCTTGTTTACCGTGGATGGCCTGCAGAAGGAGGCCGACAGACTGACAGAGGCTTTCATCAGCGGAGCTTCGGTGGAGATCCATGACATAATGCTGGCGGCGGAAAAAGCACGCCTGGCCCTAGATTTGACAGTCTCCATACGTAATAAAGTGGTGGAGGCCTATCAGGAAATCATGCGGATGCAGATATAGCAGCTTCATGATTGGCAGCAACAGCGGCAAGTCCGGCTGCCGCAGCAGGGATGGTGGCGTGTGTGAACGAGTTTCTCTCCCGTTTGCGGGAGCAAGTTACCAATATTTGGAACGGCATGGATCGGTCCCGTCGGTGGTTAGTGCTTGGTATTACAGGAGGAGTCTTGCTCTTCCTCATTTTTGGTATCATTATCCTAGCTAGAGAAGACTATGTTCCTGTATTCACCGGCATGCGGACAAATGATGCAGCCGAGGTAGTGGCGTATCTTAGAGATAATAATATCCCCTACCGTATAGGTCAGCAGGGAAGTGCCGTTCTAGTCCCCGAGAATAGAGTCCATGAGGTAAGGATGCAGCTGGCCAGCGAAGGCCTGCCCAAGGGCGGCGTGATTGGCCTGGAACTATGGGATCAGACTTCCTTGACAGAGACTGATTTTGACCGGAGGGTGAGACTCCTTAGGGCTCTGCAGGGAGAGCTGACCAGGACGCTTCTGGAGTTAGACGGCGTCGAGAACGCACGGGTACATATAGTCTTGCCGGAGGACAGTCTTTTTATTGATAGTCAGAAACCGGCTACCGCATCGGTGTTTTTGGTTTTGAAACGAGGTCATGTCTTACAGGATAACCAAATCCGGGGAATTGCCCATCTGATGGCCAGCAGCGTAGAAGGCCTGCACCCCGACAATGTAACCATAATAGACAACTACGGGAATGTCCTGTCCGACCGCTTATCCTCCAACTCCGGCATTGTTAAGAGCGGACAGGTATTGGAACAGCTCGAGATTAAGCGCAGTTATGAAAATGCATTAGAACGCAGTATTCAGGTCATGCTGGAGCGGGTTTTTGGACTTGGCAGAGTGATAGTCCGGGTAACAGCCAACCTCAACTTCGACTATGAAGAGCTGCGGGAAAAGCGCAGTGAACCGGTGGTAGGCAGCAGAGGTGTTGTGATCAGCGAAGAGATCCGAACCGAGAGCTTTCGGGGCACCGATGCAGGCGGTGTTCCCGGCGTTGCTGCTAATGTGCCCGGCTATCCGGGGGTAGCCGCAACCGGAGAATCTGAGTATGAGAAGGAAGAAATAACCCGCAATTACGAGGTCAGTGTCAGTGAGAAGTACCAGGTGAAGGCTCCCGGCGAGGTAAGGAATCTATCAGTGGCTGTTTGGGTCGATACAGAGGGGCTTGGCGATGATGAAAAAGAGCGCATCGCTGCCATGGTTGCTTCGGCAGCTGGTCTACAGCCGGAACGGGGAGATGTGGTACAGGTGGACGGCATGCCCTTTGCCCGAGATTGGGAGGCAGCAGTCGCCGCGCCGACCCTGGTTAGAGAGCGCCGTTTTGATTGGAGACTTCTGCTCCTTGCCGCCATCGCCTTGGTGTTGATCTTGGCTCTCCTCACACGCCGTAGGCGCGAAGTAGAGCCGGTGCCTAAGCCTGTACCGGATATCGTGCCAGTGGAGCCTCAAGAAGAAGTTGTTGAACGGCAGCTCACCCCCGAGGAGGAGCAGCGCCTGCGGGTGAGACGGGAGATTGAACGGATGGCTGGTGAGGATCCTGAGGGTCTAGCCCGCTTGATCAGGGCTTGGATGACAGAGGATTAGTGTCGAGCGGTAGGTGTGGAAAAGGAGGAAAGGGTGCAATTCAGATCTTAGTGTCCGAGAGAATTGCAGCCCGAAGGCATGGCGATGAAGTTTTCTGAGCTGACAGGTAAGCAAAAGGCAGCAATCCTAATGATCACCTTAGGTCCTGATATATCTGCTAAAGTGTTTCGCCACCTGAGGGAAGACGAGATTGAGGATCTGACTTTGGAAATAGCGGCACTGCCTAAAGTGGAGCCTGAATACAAAGACATGGTCTTATCCGAGTTCTACGAACTGTGCCTAGCCAGTGAGTATATTTCCCAGGGCGGAATCGAGTATGCCAAAGAGATCTTGGAGAAGGCCCTGGGGCCTGAACGGGCCCATGAAGTAATCAGTAAGTTGACAGCCTCGCTCCAGGTCCGTCCCTTCGACTTTGCCAGGAAAGCTGATCCAGGACAGCTGCTGAATTTTATCCAAAATGAACATCCCCAGACCATTGCTCTGATTATGGCTTACCTTAATCCCGAACAGGCGGGTCTAATTCTTTCAGCGCTGCCTGCGGAAAGGCAGGCCGAGATTGCTCGGCGGCTAGCTACCCTGGACAGGACAAGCCCTGATGTCCTTAGACAAATCGAGGGCACCTTAGAACGCAAGCTTTCGACCTTCATGATCCAAGATTTTACAGCTGCCGGCGGGATTGAGGCCACGGTAGAGGTGCTCAACCGCGTGGATCGAGTAACTGAACGGACCATCATGGAGACCTTGGAAGAAGAGGATCCGGAGCTAGCCGATGAGATCCGTAAGCGGATGTTCATGTTTGAGGACATCGTCAAGCTTGATGATCGGTCCATTCAGCAGGTCATCAGAGAAGTGGACACCCGGGACTGGGCTCTGGCTCTCAAGACTGCCAGCGAAGAAGTGGCCAACCGGATTTTCAAGAACATGTCCAAGCGAGCTGGGGATATGCTGAGGGAGGATATAGAGTACATGGGTCCGGTGAGGCTGCGGGACGTAGAAGAAGCACAGCAGCGTATTGTTTCTACCATACGACGTTTGGAGGAGACTGGAGAAATCATTATTGCCCGGGGCGGGGAGGATGAGATTATTGTCTAAGATCATCAAGGCTGATTTTAGGCCGATCTGGACGAAAAACGGTCAGGAGAGTACAGGACAGTATCCTCCACCAATTATTGTGGCATCAGAAGGCAATGGAGCCCCAGCAACGGCTTCTGCGGCAGCCATCGTGGATGCTGCGGCGGTGATCCGCACTGCCCGGATGCGGGCAGCTGAGCTGCTGCAGGAGGCGGAAGAGCGAGTTGTAGATCTTGTCTCGGCTGCTGAAGAACAGGCAGACGCCATTCGGCGGGAGGCGGAGGCCGCAGGTTTTGAAGAAGGACGCGAGGCGGGCTATCAAGATGGGTATGCGGCAGGTCTAGCTGCCGGTAAAGCTGCCTTGGAAGCCGAAATGCAGGAAAAGATGGCGGCCATCGCGACAATGGCTGAGGAGTGCCAAGAACTTAGAGGGCGAATCATAGCCCAGGCAGAGCGGGATATTGTAGCTTTGAGCCTTGCTATTGCTGAAAAGATCATTAAGCAAAAGGTTGAAGATGACCCCGAAGTCACCATCAAGATTATTCGGGATGTTGTAGAACGGGTACAGAATGCAGAGCAGCTGTCTATCAGGGTACATCCCGAAGTCCTGGAGATAATCAACAACCTGTCCGAGGAAGGTGTCCAAGTAACACTGGGGAGAAAGCTTTCCGATTGCCGCTGGATTCCTGACCCGGCGGTAAGACCTGGCGGGTGCGTTGTAGAGACGGAATTTGGCAGGCTTGATGCCCGACTGGAGACCAGGTTCGTGACTGTTAGCCAGTCACTACTGGAGCTTTTGGAGGGTGAGTGAATTTGGCCAGCGGTTTTCCCCTAGACAAATATCTGGCCCGGGTCAAAAAAGCAGAGGATATTAGGGAGTATGGGGAGGTAACCCAAGTCATCGGGCTGACGATTGAAGCCAATGGGCCGAGGGCTAACATTGGTGAGATCTGTCAGATCTTCACCCACGAGGAGAGAGACAATGGCATACCTGCTGAGGTAGTAGGCTTTCGGGACCGGCGGTTGATTCTGATGCCCTTGGGTGAACTGGCAGGTGTAGGTCCGGGCAGTCTAGTACAAGCAGGCCGCGGACAGCTGACGGTGGAAGTGGGGGAAAACCTCTTGGGAAGGGTCCTGGATGGATTGGGTAGGCCCTTTGACGGCAGGGGGCCCCTTAACGGAGAGGCGCACTATCCTCTGCAGAATAGTCCACCGGACCCCCTGGAAAGGCAGAGGATCAAAGAGCCACTGCCGGTGGGTGTACGGGCCATAGACGGCCTCTTGACATGCGGTAAGGGTCAGCGCATTGGAATCTTTGCCGGCAGTGGAGTGGGGAAAAGCACGCTTCTAGGGATGATGGCCAGAAACACCACAGCCGATGTTAACGTCATCGGATTGATCGGAGAGCGGGGCCGGGAAGTCCGGGAGTTTATCGAACGGGATTTGGGGCCGGAGGGATTGGCCCGCTCTGTGGTGGTAGTTGCAACCTCCGATCAACCGGCTCTGATCCGTCTGAAGGGAGCATATACCGCTACTGCAATTGCCGAATATTTCCGGGACAAAGGTTATGACGTCCTTTTCATGATGGATTCGGTCACCCGGTTTGCTGTCGCACAGCGGGAGGTTGGACTGGCAGTCGGCGAACCCCCAGCCACTAGGGGATATCCTCCGTCTGTGTTCGCCATCTTGCCGAAGCTGCTGGAGCGAACAGGCCCCGGTAAGACTGGAACCATCACAGCCCTTTACACAGTACTGGTCGAGGGCGATGACATGAATGAACCCATTGCCGATACTGTACGGGGTATTCTCGATGGCCATATAGTTCTCAGCCGTAAGCTTGCCGACAGGGGACATTACCCAGCCATTGATGTACTGGCTAGCGTCAGCCGGGTGATGCCCGAGGTGGTATCCAAAGAGCACCTACGGACAGCAACACATATCAAGGAGATGATGGCTGCTTACGAGGAGATGGAGGATTTGATCAATATTGGAGCTTATCGATCCGGCACCAATCCCCGAGTAGACAGGGCCATCAGCCTGATGGAGCCTATTAGGGCTTTCCTCAAGCAAGGCGTTACTGAAAGAAGCACCTTCGATACGGCGTTCACGGGGCTCGTTGAACTCACGGCTGGGTAGTTGTAGTCTGCCTAAACGGTCGGAATGGGCCTAATCGGGTAGTTTAGCTTTAATGTCCAGTTGAAAGCCTATTGATTCTATCGGTGGATGCAAAGGAGATTCATCTTGGCTTTGGGTTTTCAGTTTAGCTTACAAAAGATACTTGAGCTCAGGGAACGGCTGGAACAGCAAGCTGCCGCGGAACTAAGCCGCCTTAAGTCCCTGGAGGCGGAAGCAAAGGAAAAACTAGCAATGCAGCGCCAGCAGCGGCAGGTACAGCTGGAGGCGTGGCGAAACAAAATCCAAGGCACATTGGACCTGGGTGAATTGGATGCCTACCGCCGTTGGTTGGAAGTACTGGATGCCTCCATCTCTAGGCAGCAGGCCTTGGTCGAGGAACTGCAGCAGTCGATAAAGCGGCAGACCGACGAGTTCCTGGCAGCTCGCCGCAAGCGCCAGGTCTTGGAGAAGCTGCGGGAACATGAGTATGAGCGGTTCTACCAGGAGCTTCTCAAGAAAGAGCAGCGAGAGCTAGATGATATGGCAGCTACAAGATTTGTGCAGCGGGAGGCGTCTTCTTCGTGAGGAAATGGCTTTTGGCATTTGTGCTCTTGATCATAGCGGCAATCATCGCTGTCGGCGTTCTTCAAGCTACTGGGGTGATTGACCTTAGGCCCTTAATCATAAGACGAGTGGAGTCCATTCCCGCTCTAGCTCCCCACTTGGAGACCTATCGCGCCGGCCGGGAGGCAGAACGGCGCCTAGAAGAGGCCATGGCGGAATTGGATGCCCTAAGAGGCGACCTTATCCAAAAGGAGATGGAACTGGATGCCCGGGCCAAGGCGCTGGCTGCTGAAGAACGGAAACTAGCCAGAGAAAAGCAGGCGTTAGAAGAAGAAAAGCAAGCACTCCTCAATCTCAGAGATGAGGTAGAGACAGTCCGGTCCAAGTTCCTGGAGCTGGAACGAATGCGTTCCATCTATGCCGAGATGAGAGGCCGGGATGCGGCAGCGATTATGCGGGAGCTGCGGCCGGAACTGGTGGCCTTTATCTTGGCTGGGCTGGACCCTGAGGTGGCAGGAGATATTCTCGCCAATCTAGATCCTAAGGTGGCTGCAGAGATTACCCGCATGAGCTTGACTGATAAAAAGTAGCAATCAAGGGGTTAAGCCCTTGATATATAAGTAACAACTGAAAAGAAAGGGGGTGTAAAGAAGACGTGCTGACAGATGTTGTCTCTCCAGCGGTGCTTTCTTCCCAAAAAGAAACCATGCCGATGCGACCAGCTAAGGACTCTGGAAGGCCAAACCCCATGGGAGGTAAAGCCTTTGAGACTACTTTGCGTCAGGTCCTTGGCCAAGATGGAAACGCCGCTGACGAAAAGCGCATTGACTCTACCATAGCAGATGATGAAACAGGCAAGAAAGCTGCATCCGGCAGAGATCCTGGTGATGGGGAAGTTGCCCTTGGGTACCTTGGATACGGATACATTCAGTCAGTGGATTTGGATGCCGCAGGAGAAAACCCGGTTCTAGACGCAGCAGTTGAGACAGAAGTCGATCCCAGTGCAGCAGGAAAGGGTATTGCCTGGGCTCTTAGGGAGATGCCGGGAACTGAGGGTAGCTTAGACACAGTCTTAGAGGTTGCGCTGCCATTGGATGTAGAGACCATCGGAAAAGGGATTGCCGACGCAGCAAATCCGCGGGATGTTGAGACCAGCGCGCTGTCGATGGAGGCTGAAGCATCCTTCGGGATAAGTCGTGCACCTTCTGCTGTTCCGAGTATCCAAGGGATAGACTTGGCAGGCAGAAACTCGGACAGAATACCAATTTCCGGAGGCCTCGGGGAGAACCCTCTGGAAAGCAGAGAAAAGCTTGCCGGTGGAAACGCAGCACTGAATCATTTCTTGACACAACTGGGCACAGAAGCTGCCGATGGGGGAAGTAGGCTAGGATTCCTAAGGACCCAGCCTAGAACTTCAGGTTCTCGAGGTGGCAGTACATCGGCCAGACTGCCTCTAAAGGGTGAAGGTGCAATTTCCCTAGGAGAAGTACAAGGGATAGGTCTGGCAGATGAACTAAGGGTAGGTGTAGTAGCAGCTGAAGACCACGAGGCTTCACTTTATGCTGCGGAACTCTCTGCACTTGAAGGCCGTATCCTGGAGAGTATTGAGCTAGTAGATGGAGTTCTAGCTATGGCCCAGAATCCTGGACAAGCCCTAGAGACGAGTTCTGGTGCTCTTGGAGTGTGGGATGGCTTGGAGACCAAAACTGAGAACCTTTTTGGGTTGGAGACTGAGACGGCAGTGACAGGGCTTGAAGAGCCGGCACATCTCCCGACTCTAGAGGGTATAGACTTGGCCTCCCTTCCAGGAGAGAGACAATCCTTTTATACAGCCGGCGATCCACTGGGTGTGGACAATATCGAAGGTCCATCTCCAGGCTATACCGATGCTTTCCTCGCTGCAAGTGATTTATCCGGGTATGAACTGGTGGTAGAGCAGTCTACAGAACAGCTAGCATTCGTGGAGTTCGACGGAGAGAGGATACATGCCAAGACCGATGATGCAAAGGGCAGAGGTACCGCGAGTTCCCCCAGTGGAGTAGGAGTGGGAACAGCCACAGTGGGTGCACAGGAGACTATCCGGACATCAGAAGCCGAATCTGCTGTCTTGCCCGAGTCAGTCGTCTCGATGACTGTAGAAGCCCATGGGAATGCTGCCCTTGACGACGAGATTCCTGTTGGGCAGGAAATAGAAGCCGATTCCCAGGAGCCAGAGGCAAAGGATATATCTTCGAAGGTCAGCGGCCAGGACGTGCAAAACACCAGTGATCTGCCAAGCTACAGCCAACAGGTAAGTCAGACTGGCACTACCCTTGAAATGGAGTTGCAGCAGCCGAACCAGGTCGTGAATCTCAGGCCGCAGCATCCGGCACCAGGTACAGCCGTGAGCCCCAGCCAGGTGGTTGAGCAGATTATTCGGGGTGTAGAGCTAAATGTGAAGGGCGAGAATGGCGAGATCCGCCTGCAGCTCAAACCCGATAGTCTCGGTGAAGTTGAAGTCAGAATCGCAGCTCATAACGGGATAGTGTCTGCGGAGTTCATCGCTGAGAGCCAGCGGGTAAAAAGCCTCATCGAGGCTGGTCTAGATCAGCTAAAGCAGCAGCTTATGGAACAGGGTCTGAATATCCAGGAGCTTACAGTTCAAGTAGGAGGAGGCAGCAGCTACAGTCGAGACTATTATCCAACAGCTCCTGAAACCAATGCTCGTATCACTTGGTGGCAGAGCGGCAGTCGGCTGGCTCAAGGAGCCGCTGGAAGCACCCAGGCTCGGCACGATGGATGGGGGAGTACCATCGACTACCGAGTATGACCTTACAGGAGAGGCAGGGAGGTGAAAGCATGTATGTGACGATGAGCGGTACGTCCGCATACACCGCTGACACATCGGATTCCACCAAGCGCAACGAACTGGGAAAGCACGACTTTCTGCGGCTTTTGATAACCCAGCTGAAGTACCAAGACCCAATGGAACCAGTAAAGGACCATGATTTTATAGCTCAGCTTGCCCAGTTCTCGGCCCTGGAACAGACAGAGAATCTCTCCAGAGTAATGGCAAAGTTTGTTGAAAGCCAAGAGAAAATGGGGATTGTCGCCCAGGCGACAGCTCTTTTGGGCAAAGAAGTGGTGGTGGTGAACTACGCAACCGGGGAGACCGCCACGGGTACAGTGAGCTCCATCAAGTTTGCCGATGGAGTCCCCCAGCTGCAGGTAAACGGGCAAACATATTTTCTCTGGGAAGTTCAAGCAATCAACGCAGCCGGCTAGGGCAGGTTCAACGGGGCAAGAGAGGTGAGCGATGTGACTGATAAGCTGCCGGGACTGCATATGCGGATTCCGCCCCAACCGATCACGGAGCGGTCGGCACCTAGGCCCATCGGCAAACCGGAAACCAGCGGAGCGGCATTCCAGGAGATTCTCAAGAGTAAGCTGGAGACTACCCTCAAGTTTTCCGGACATGCCCAGGCTAGGTTGAGGCTCCGCAACATCCAGTTGGATGCGGAACAACTGCATAAATTGGAGCAGGCCGTGGATAAAGCAGCTGCCAAAGGGTCCCGAGATACTTTGGTTGTCATGGACGGCAACGTATTCGTGGTAAGCGTGCGAAACCGCACCGTGATAACCGTGGTGGACCGGGCTTCAGCAAAGGAGAACGTGTTTACCCAGATCGACAGCGCTGTGTTAACCGACTGATTCAAGATTACAATACCCCGGATGACGAAGGAGGCTGGACCGGAGGGAGGCCTTTAGGAACCGTTGAACGACTGAAGCGGTTCCAGCCGGGGGAGCGAAAAGGAGTGGAAAACACCATGATGCGATCCCTTTTCTCCGGTGTGTCTGCTCTCAAGAACCACCAGATCAGAATGGATGTAATCGGCAACAACATCGCCAATGTAAACACGGTGGGATTTAAGAGCAGCCGTGTTACCTTCAGGGACATTTTGAGTCAAACCATGAAGGCAGCCAGCGCCCCCCAAGGGGGACGGGGTGGCGTCAATCCCATACAGATTGGGTTGGGTATGGCCCTGGGTTCTATTGATGTAAATCACGGCCAGGGCAGTCCGGAGGTCACCGGGCGCCAGACCGATATGTCCATTGAAGGCAATGGATTCTTCATCCTATCTGACGGCGATCGCCAGTACTATACACGGGCTGGTTTGTTTGGCGTCGACCAAGATGGCTCGCTGGTCAGCAGCGTTAACGGCATGAAGGTGATGGGCTGGAAAGCCATCAACGGGCAAGTCGATTCCAAAGGGGCTCTGCAGGAGCTGGTCATACCAATGGGAATCACCATCAAGCCCATCGCCACCAGCAGCGTCAAGTTCAGCGGCAACCTAGACTCCCGGGTGGATTGGGACTGGAATCTGGGAGAGGCGGAGTTTAGCTACGAGAATGCGGTTTACTCTGTAAAGATAGCAAGGAACAGCACTGAGCCGGGCAAATGGGAACTTACAATTGCACAGAAAGAGAAAGATGATGGGAGCCCGTCTTCTACTGCGGAAGTTGTGTTCGATGAGGCAACAGGTAGACTTTTCTTGCCTACAACTTCTGTCAGTGTGCCGGGTGCCGGTGATTCGAGTAAGCAGTTTACTTTAGAATTAACCGACCAAGGTTTAACCATTAAGGATGCCAGCAACAACAACCTATTTACAGCATCTGTCGGGTATCCCCAAGTAACTCAAACAGTGGACGTATTTGACTCACTCGGCAACTCCCATGCGGTTAGCTTTGTGTTAACCAAGATTGGTGTTAACACCTGGCATTGGCAAGCCAGCTGTGACGTTGTGCCGGCTAGCGGAGGCACTGGAACAATAGTGTTCGATAATACCGGCGGTATCCAGAGCATCACCGGTGACCCGCTTGTGTTCACACCGGAGGGAGCAAATCCTATGCAAATCATGCCGGATTTCAGTGCTCTGGTACAGAATGCCGCGGAAGGTACATTGGTGTTTGAAAGCCAGAACGGCTATCCCCAGGGAACACTGGTAGGTTTCAGTGTTGATGAAGCTGGAAATATCATTGGTGAGTATTCCAATGGATTGACAGAGGTACTGGGGCAGATAGCTATTGCGGTGTTTAATAATCCGGCAGGCCTTTCCCGGGCCGGTGACACCACTTATGTAATGTCGGCCAACTCAGGAGAACCGAAGATCGGCCAGCCGGGTACTGGCCCCCGCGGCAAGATCACCCCGGGTTCGCTGGAAATGAGCAATGTGGATCTGTCTCAGGAGTTTACCGACATGATCATCACTCAGAGGGGGTTCCAGGCCAACTCACGGATTATTACTACCTCCGATGAGATGCTCCAGGAACTGGTAAACCTCAAGCGCTAGAGTCTGCCGCACATCGATACTTGGTTAGGAGATTGAGCTGAACGGGGTGAGGGATAATCTCCCTCCCCCGAGACATCTTCCAGAAATCCGCGGAGGCAACCGAAGGAGTGCGCTGTAGACGTATGATGTCAATGGGCTCCGCTGAGGAAAGGGGGGCGAGGGCGGTGTATAAGCCCGTCCGCAGGTAATGGATTTTGCAACAATCATCGGTCTAGTCAGTGGTGTTGTACTGGTCGGTGCGGCCATCGCTGCTGATGGAAGCCTGGCAGGTTTTATTCATTTACCATCGATCATGGTGACTTTGGGCGGTACTATCGAAGCCACGTTTGTTAATCACTCACTGTCTGATATATCCAGGGTGATGGCCTTGTTAAGGATCGCCTTTCCTGAGCGGGCCTATTCGGGGCGGGAGCTAATTGACCAGTTGGTGGCATTGGCGGAAAAAGCCCGCCGGGAGGGCCTCTTGGCGATGGAAGAAGAAGCTGCACAGATTCAAGACGGCTTCCTGCGCAAGGGCATTCAGCTCATCGTGGACGGCACTGACCCAGATTTGGTTCGCAACGTTCTGGAAATTGAGCTGGCGTTTCAGGAAGACCGCCATCGGGCAGGTCAAGCGATTTTTGAAGACATGGCTAAGTATGCGCCGGCCTTCGGTATGCTTGGTACTCTCATTGGGCTCATCAACATGCTGGCCAATATCGATGATGTAGCTAAGATCGCCCCAGGCATGGCCTTAGCTTTGGTTACGACCTTTTACGGCGTTATCTTGGCTAATCTCGCTTTCCTGCCTATCGCGGGAAAGCTCAGGAAGCGCAGCGATGAAGAAGTGCTGTACCGGCAGATCATGCTAGAGGGAATTCTCTCAATTCAGGCTGGCGAAAACCCGCGTCTTGTTGAAGAGAAATTGACGGCCTTCCTGCCGCCGCAAGAGCGGTTTAGGTCTAGGGGCCGCACGGCAGAAGAAGAGGTCGGAGGCTTACGAACCCGGACGGTGAGATCCAATGTATAATCGCTATCGGCGACGGCGGGAAGAGCAGAATGGCAATGCGCCCTGGTTGACGACCTATGGGGACATGGTCACCCTGCTTCTGACCTTCTTCGTCTTGCTGTATTCGTTTTCAACAGTTGATGCTCAGAAATTCCAAAGCCTTATGATCGCACTGCAGGGGGCTTTGGGAGTTCTTCCCGGCGGCCAGACAGTGTCAGTGGTACCCACTCCCATTAGCAGTGAAATACCGTCAATTCCCCGGGAGGAGTTGGACCAGATTAGGGCCATCTACGAGCAGATGCAGAGTTTTGTTGCCATGGGAGAGCTTTCCGGTACTGTGGACTTAGTCTTGGAGGAAAGGGGCCTTGTGGTGAGGTTTGCCGAACGGGCATTCTTCGATCTGGGCAAGGCAGACCTTCGCCCCGATACTCTACCGGTTTTGGAAAAAGTTGCTGAGGTCTTGCGGCCGCTGCCCAATCACGTGCGGGTAGAAGGCCATACTGACAATCTACCTATTAATACTCCCCGGTTCCCCTCCAACTGGGAGCTATCAACGGCGCGGGCAACAAGCGTAATTCGTTACTTGATCGAAGAGCAGGGCCTTGATCCGGAACGGTTGTCTGCTGCAGGATACGGGGAGTACCGACCCGTTGATACCAACGATACCCCCGAGGGAAGGGCCCGTAATCGGCGGGTCGACCTTGTGATCTTGCGTTTGGGACTCAGCAGTGCTGAGCCTCCCGGTGTGGAAGAATAGCCCACAGCCCAGCTGGGGGAAATCCAGCTCCGGTCTAGATATAGCTTTGGAGACAAGGGTTGTCATTTTTTGGGTTGGGAGGATGTCCAGGTGGCGGAGAAGTTTGAGATCGACTTAAAGGTTATCATTATGGCAATTGCGTTGGTGGTTATTGCTGCTATGGGCAGCGCGTACATAACGTTCCTTGTGTTCTCCCGCTCGGCCAATGTTGCAGCCGGACAAGGACCGGTCGAAAAGAAGAGCTTTGGACCCATCCACGAGATCGGCGAATTTACAGTCAATCTTATGGTACCGCCAGGCTTTGCGCCCCGCTTTGTGCGCACCGGAGTAGCTGTAGAGGTAAGCGACAAAAAGTGTCTAACGGAGCTGTCCGAACGGGAAGCCCAGGTTAGAGATGCTGTGATTAGCATTCTCCGCAGCAAGACCCACGATGACATAGCTGGGGCAAAAGGCATGGAGACACTGCGCCAAGAAATTGGTGCTGCCATTTCCGACCTGCTTCAAGGAGGAAAGGTGGTCAATGTCTTCTTTACTGACTTGGTTGTGCAGTAGTTAGGAGAGGGTGAGACCGTTGGTAAGGTCGGCATTAGTGCAGCCGGGTGGCGAGGATCAACTGAGATTTACCGGCATGGCAGTCATGGACGGAGATGTTGCAATCTTCAACGAGCTGGCCAAGGCAGTAACCATGGCGGTTGAGCCGCGTCTGAGGGAGGCCCTGCAGAGAGAAGTTCTGGCCGACGCCTCCGGTCTGCGGTTCATAAAAAGTCCCTTTGAAGAAGAAAAAACGTCGATGAACCTCTGGCAGACACAGCTGACAGGTGATATTCAAGAAGTAATCCTTGTGAGGATGCCAGAGGGTCACGGCCAGTACTTGGCAACTGCCGGGATGCTTCCTGGGAATACCGCATCCCTTACTACTCTACTCAACGGATGGATGAATATGTGGTTCGCCACCGTTGGCCAGCTCGTAGGATGGGAGCTGGAGGCACATACCCTTTACTTGGAGAAGACGCCCAAGGTCTATGAAGATGTACTGCCTTGGGCCCGTCAGGAGTTGACTGCGGTACTTACTACAGGATGGACTTTTGCCGACGGCGGCGTGGTGCTGCTGGAGTACTGGCTGCCTTTTTACTTAGTGCGGGATATCGCCCAGCAGCTCTATCGGGTGGAAAAAGTGCAGGAACATGGCGCACCTCGAAGCATCCGGGAAGGGATAGTGAGGGCCTATCGCCCGGAGAAGACAACCAGAACTGGATTTGCCCCTGTGCTGCCGGTTGAATTTACCCCTTTGGAGGAGCGACCCACTAAAGATAAAGGTGCGGATATTACACTGGTGGGTGACGTTGTTTTGGGCATGGCAGTTGAGTTGGGCAAAACGGAGTTGAAAATTGGGGAGCTCCTTGATCTCAAGGTCGGGGAAATTGTCTTGCTGGGTAAGATGGCTGGCGAGCCCATGGACCTGACATTGAACGGCCACTACATTGCCCGAGGGGAAGTCTTGGTTCTAGATGACCGCTTGGGGATTCGCATTAGTGAGATTATCAGTCCCGCCGACCGGCTGGAACGTGCCCAGATAGGTGGTGCCTAAAGGGTGGCAGAGATAGAACCCTTGAGCAGCTGGGATCTGGTTTTATATGCATCCAGGGTACTCCTGGCACTGGTGGTAGTTGTACCCCTTTTATACTGCGGGCTGCGCCTATTGGGCCGTAGGGTCACTGTGAACCGCAGTATCAAAGGCCACATTGAGATCTTGGATGTCCTGCACCTAGGTGGAGGTAATCAACTGCTGCTGGCCAGGATAGCCGCTAGGGTGCTGCTTTTGGCCGTCAGTAAGGACAGGGTTTCCCTCTTGTGGGAGGGATCTCAAGAGGAGTTTGATTGCCAGGAACGCCCGGCAGAGGAAAGACTAGCACCTGATTTGCGGCATTGGATTGAGCGATGGCGAAGAGGACAACGGGGAGATGGGCAGGGTGACGATGACTAAACCTACAAGGCGATGGCTTTCTCTTGCTATACTAGCAGCTTTATTTCTTTTTATGTGGTCTATCTCGGCGGAGGCTCAAGTTGCGCCGATACTGCCAAGGATCAGCATTGGAGTAGAGCCTGCGGAGGATCCCGAGGACATAGCCATCAGCCTGCAGATTCTGGTGCTCTTGACAATTCTAGCCCTGGCACCCGCGATTCTGATTATGATGACCTCCTTCACCCGTATAGTCGTTGTCCTGTCCTTTGTCCGCAATGCCTTGGCTACACAGCAAATGCCTCCCAACCAAGTGCTAATTGGACTGGCCCTTTTCCTGACTTTTTATGTCATGGCACCGACTTGGCAGGCCATCAACGACACAGCTTTACAGCCATATATGCAGGGAGAGATCACCCAGATGGAAGCCCTGGAAAGGGCTTTGGAACCAACCCGGGAGTTCATGTTCAAGAATACCCGGGAAAAGGATCTAGAGCTGTTTGTGAGCCTTTCCAGAACACCGAGACCGGCTGATCCCAGTGAGGTCCCAACCCATGTGCTGATACCGGCGTTTGTGATCAGTGAGCTGAAAACAGCCTTTCAGCTGGGATTTGTCATTTTTGTACCCTTCCTGGTCATTGACCTAATCGTGGCCAGTGTACTGATGTCCATGGGAATGCTGATGCTGCCGCCGGTCATGATTTCACTTCCATTTAAGATACTCTTGTTTGTTATGGTAGACGGCTGGCACTTGGTAGTAAGATCGCTTCTTCTAAGTTATCGTTAGGAAGAGACCTACGGCAAGGATAGAAGTGAAGGAGGCACTTGGCCTTGACTGAGCTCACCATCATGAAAATCGCCCGTGAAGCTTTGATGACTGTCCTTATGGTAGCAGGCCCTGTGTTGATCTTGAGCTTGCTGGTTGGGCTGTTGATCAGTATTTTTCAGGCCACGACCCAGATTCAAGAACAGACGCTGGCCTTTGTGCCCAAGATCTTGACAGTCTTAGGAGCCACCGTCCTTTTGGGCCCATGGATGTTGCGGATCATGATTGACTTCACTAACCGTCTCTTTGCCAATATGAATCAGTTCATTGGGTAGGTTAGCACTCATGGATGACCTCATGCTCTACCTGATCGGTTTTTTTCCTGTACTGGTGCGGGTATCAGGGCTGGTGATGGCAGCGCCAATCATAGGGGGAAGGGGAGTTCCGCACCAAGTCAGAGTCGCACTGACCTTTGTCACGGCTTTGCTCTTGTACCCTAGTTTGTCTGTTCCACCGGTCCCGTCCACGGTACTATCCTATTTTGCCGTTATCATCAGGGAGCTTTTGGTAGGATTAGGACTTGGTTTTTCTGTAACCCTGGTCTTTTCCGCCATTTACTTGGCTGGCCAGCTCATTGATGTGCCCATGGGTTTTGGGATGGTAAACGTAGTTGATCCCCAAAGCGGAACACAGGTGCCGATTCTGGCCCAGTTTCAATACATTTTGGCGGCCTTAATTTTCTTCAGTGTCGGAGGGCATCATGCTCTCTTACAGGCCCTTGCGGCAAGTTTTGCTCTAATTCCCATAGGGAGTGGACTTCCCAAGGGGAGTCTGGCAGGAGTTGTAGTGCAGATTTTTGCCAGTATGTTCTATCTCGGTGTCAGATTAAGCCTACCCTTGGTCGCGGGTTTAGTCTTGACTGATGTGGCCCTCGGCATCATCGCCAGGGCGGTGCCCCAGGTAAATGTATTCATGCTGGAGTTTCCCGCCAAGATCTTGCTGGGGCTCTTGCTACTCTTGGCACTACTTCCCGGCTATATATCAGTCCTTGCTAGGATTTTCGGCACCCAGGGGGAACTTGCCCGGGTTCTTGAGACTTTCATAGCCAGTTTCTGAGTACGGAGCGAGTACGATGCTTGATTACGGAATTAACCTGCAGCTGTTTGCAGATGGCAAAACGGAGCCGGCTACACCACGTCGGCGAGAAGAAGCAAGGAAAAAGGGGCAAGTAGCTAAGAGCCAAGAGCTCAACACCGCGTTGCTGCTCCTCGGAATAGCACTCCTTGTGGGGATCAGCGGGGAGTGGGCTTTAGCTAGACTTGCGGTTTTTGTGCGCCAAGTACTGGGTGACGGCTTGGGCAGGGTGGAGTTCTCCTTGGCAGGCATCCAGGGGCTCCAGAGCCAAGCTGTTTTGTGTATTGTAGTTGTCGCCGGCCCGGTTATGGGTACAGCCCTGGTCCTGGGATTATTTAGCCAGTTCCTTCAAGTAGGTTTTAATTTCACAACTGAACCCCTTACGCCGCAATTTGCGAGGATAAACCCAGTGGAGGGAGCTAAGCGAATTTTTTCCAAGCGGGCCTTTGTGGAGCTTCTCAAGGCTTGCCTCAAGATTACTATCGTTGCCTTTGTTGCCTATTCCGCCATCGGCAAGGATCTAAACAGGCTTCAGGCACTGCTATGGGTTGAACCAGTGCAGGCGGCGGCATTCACTATGGAGGGGGTCCGAAGAATTGGGCTGTGGACCGGCTGCTGCCTCTTGGCCCTCGCCGGCATTGATTATCTCTACCAGCGATGGGAATACGAAGAGAGCTTGAAAATGAGTGTGCAGGATATCAAGGACGAACTCAAGGAAACCGAAGGGGATCCCCAGATCCGCTCTGCCATTCGGGCTCGCCAACGGCAGCTTGCCAACAGCCGGATGATGCAGGCAGTGCCCACCGCAGATGTAGTGGTTACCAACCCCACCCATTTTGCGGTTGCCCTCAAATATGACGCAAGGAGTATGGCTGCCCCAACAGTAGTGGCCAAGGGGGCAGATTTCTTAGCCGCCCGGATTAGAGAGATAGCTAGAGAAAACGATGTTCCCATCGTTGAAAACCCTCCCCTGGCCAAGGCTTTGTACGATGCCGTGCCTGTGGGACGGGAAATACCGGCCGATCTATATCAGGCCGTGGCTGAAGTCTTAGCTTATGTCTATCGGCTATAGGTTTTTTCGACGGCGGTAGAAAGGAGGTCCGAAAATGGCTACCAGCATACCCCGGCAGCGGGCACTTCAGGGATTGGCGTTGGGCAATGATCTTATCGTTGTGCTGGGTGTCATATTAATCATCGTCATGATGGTGCTGCCGCTGCCACCCTTGATGCTGGATATTCTGCTGGCGGTGAACATCAGCTTGTCATTGCTCATTCTGCTTCTTACTATGAACGTCAATGAGCCGCTGCAGCTGTCGGTATTTCCTTCCCTGCTGCTGGTTGCGACCCTATTTCGTTTGGCCCTTAGCGTATCGTCAACCCGGCTAATCCTTCTCCGCGGCTATGCTGGCAGGATCATCGAGGCCTTCGGAAATTTCGTTGTTGGCGGTAATTACGTAGTGGGATTCGTGATCTTCTTAATCCTGGTGGTAGTTCAGTTTCTAGTCATCACCAAGGGCGCAGAGCGGGTTGCTGAAGTTGCCGCCAGGTTTACCCTCGATGCCATGCCGGGGAAACAGATGAGTGTCGATGCCGATCTCAACGCCGGCCTGATTACCGATGAGGAGGCCAGGCGGCGTCGGCGGGATATTGCTAGAGAGGCAGACTTTTATGGAGCCATGGATGGAGCCAGTAAGTTTATTAAGGGTGATGCCATCGCCGGGATTATCATCGTGGTCATCGATATTCTGGGAGGTTTGGTAATCGGTGTTATCCAGCAAGGTATGGCCCTGGCGGACGCCCTACAGCGTTATACCCTTTTAACAGTCGGTGACGGATTAGTTACCCAGGTCCCGGCCCTGCTCATTTCCACCGCGACTGGAATCATCATCACCCGGGCTGCATCGGAAAGCAGTCTGGGCACTGAGATGAGCCAGCAGCTTTTGTCTGAGCCTAAGACCCTAAAGATAGCCGCAGGGGTCATGCTCCTTTTTGCCTTGGTACCCGGCCTACCCGTGATACCCTTTATGGTGCTTAGTGGAGCCACCGGCGGTCTAGCATACACCTTGGATCGGTGGAAAGCAGCCCAAGTTCAGATGGAGCAGCAGGAGGCTGAGGAGCGGGAAATTGAGGAGACCAGGCGGCCGGAGAATGTCTTAAATTATCTCCAGTTGGATCGGATTGAGCTGGAAATCGGTTATGGGTTAATCCCCTTGGTGGATGCCGAGCAAGATGGAGATCTTTTAGAGAGGATCACACTTATTCGCAGGCAGATGGCCATGGAACTAGGTTTGGTAATCCCACCCGTAAGGATTCGGGATAACCTGCAGCTTGCTCCCGGCGCCTATTCCATTAAGATTAAAGGGGTTGAGGTGGGCAAGGGTGAGCTGATGCTCAATCACTACCTCTGCATGGACTCCGGAGCAGTAACGGAACCGGTGGAAGGCATAGAGACTAGAGAACCGGCCTTTGGACTCCCAGCCCTTTGGGTATCAGCATCCAGGAGGCAGGAGGCAGAGGTTGCCGGTTACACAGTTGTGGACCCACCTTCGGTGCTGGCGACTCATCTGACGGAACTCATCAGGCGGCATGCCCATGAACTTGTGGGACGCCAAGAGGTGAAACTGCTTCTGGATGGTTTGAAGGAAGACTACGGTGCTGTTGTGGATGAGTTGGTGCCCAATCTCCTCACTTTGGGAGAGATTCAGAAAGTACTTCAGAATTTGCTCAAGGAGAATGTATCCATTCGGGACCCGGTCACCATTTTGGAGTGTCTAGCTGACTACGCACCCCTGACCAAGGATACCGATGTATTGACTGAATACGTGAGGGAAGCCCTGGCTCGACAGATTTCCCAAAGTCACATGGGAGATAGGGGCTTTATACCAGCAATAACCCTAGATCCCGCCATTGAAGACCTAATTGCCGCTGGCATCCAGCATACCGAGCGGGGAACCTTTGTCAACATCGATCCCAAGGACGCCGGCCGTCTGCTCGATGAGCTTGCCAAGACGTGGGAAAAAGCTTCTGCGGCCGGTCACCAGCCGGTAGTCCTTTGTTCTCCGCAAGTCCGTTTAGCCCTGCGGCGGCTGACTGAACGGGCTTTACCGTCTCTGCCGATTTTATCGTATAACGAGATTGCGGCTGATGCATCAGTGCAGGCAGTTGGGATGGTGACATGGCATCATGAGAGTTAAGAAGTTTGTCGGTACCACTATGCATGAGGCGATTGCCCAGATGCGGGAGGAATTTGGGCGGGATGCAGTGATCCTCGATACCCGGCTCACCAGGCGGCGGGGAATCCTGGGGCTTTTCGGCCAAAAATACGTAGAGGTAACCGCCGCCCTGGATACAAGAACCTCAGGTCGCAAAGGACCTATGCCGTCACCTGGTGATAATCAGGTGAGTAGCGGTACAACCAAGATCGCCAATGGCAAAAAAAGGGATCCTAGTCTCACACCCTCGGCTGGTCAGGAGTCTTCTGTCAGCATGCCCGCCCAACTGGCATGGCGTTTATACCAAGATGCCCTCAAGCTGGAGAAGGTGAGCGGCGGAAAACCTGCCGGGGAAGCAGCCAGCGGCAGCATGATGGAGTCTTGGCCTGAGCAGGTCAAGGAGCTTCATCGCCGGCTTGTGGACAATGGTGTAGAGGGACGGTTAGCTGCAGCCATCCTCCAGTCTGTGTGGCAGGAGCTGACGCAGGAGCCCATGGACGCTGCCAAGCTCTTGGCAAGAACCAAGGAACGAGTGGCAGCTATGGTTCGCTGTGTCCCTCCCTGGGACCTATCTAGCTCTACACCGAAAGTGGCAGCCCTCATCGGCCCCACCGGCGTGGGTAAGACCACAACCTTAGCAAAGATTGCTGCCAACTACAGTCTGATAGCCGGCGCAGATGTGGGACTGATTACCCTCGATACCTATCGCATTGCTGCAGCGGAACAGCTGCGGGTCTACAGCCAGATTATCGGGATTCCCCTTAGGGTGGCGACCCGACCCGAGGAAATAGAAGAAGCGATCCAAAGTTGGTCCGATAAAGACCTGATATTGATCGATACTGCCGGCAGTAGTCCCCGAGACGATGAACGTCTGGAAGAAATGGAGGCGGTACTGGCCTCCATCGATGGGATCGAGCGTCACTTGGTGTTCAGTGCCACCACGAGCTACCGGGACTTAGCCAGCATGATCCGCCGTTTTTCAGATGTCGGGTTTGACCGTCTGATCGCTACCAAGCTCGATGAGACTACCTGCCACGGAAGCTTGTTGACAGCCTACGCCCTGGCCCGTCGCCCCTTTTCCTTTCTTACCGACGGCCAAAGCGTGCCGGAGTGTATTCGGGTGGCTGAGGCTGAACATCTATCAGACTTGATATTGGGGGATGCTTAAATGCATAAGGATCAGGCGGCAGCATTGAGGGTTCTAGCGAGCAAAGCAGCGCCCAGAAGAAGCATCAACCAACATTGCCGTGTGATTGTGGTGGCCAGCGGCAAAGGTGGAGTAGGCAAAACCAATATCGCTGTCAACTTAGCTCTGGCATGGGCAAAGAGAGGGCTTAGAGTGGGCATTTTGGATGCTGATATGGGGCTGGCCAATGTTGATTTGATCCTTGGACTTAATCCCCGCTGCAATCTATCCCATGTCATGAGTGGCGAACGTACCCTGCAGGAGGTTCTGCTGACTGGGCCCGGGGGTCTGAAAATCATCGCCGGCGGCTCAGGTGTTGCGGAGCTGGCGGATATCGAGCAGCATCAGTTGGATAGGTTTATTGACAGCCTGGCAGAGCTTGACAACACACTGGACCTTTTGCTGATTGACACCGGTGCCGGAATCTCCCGGACTGTGCTAAGTTTTGCTCTGGCCAGCCATGAGGTGCTAGTGGTGGCAACTCCTGACCCCATCTCCCTCACCGATGCCTATGGTTTGATCAAGGTGTTAGCCATGCGGAATCACGATGCGGTGCTGCAGGTTATAGTCAACATGTGTGAAGATGACCGAAGCGGTATAGAAGTATTCAACCGGTTGCACAGTGTCTCCCTAAGGTTCCTGTCCCGAGAGCTTAGCTTTGCCGGTTATGTACCCCGGGATCCCATGGTGCAGCGGGCTGTACGGGAACTGCGGCCCTTCTATCTCGTTTATCCCCGCTGCAAGGCAGCCCTCGCCATTGACAGAGTGGCAGACCAGCTACTCAGCGTCAACCGAGATGAAGCTGATAACGGACTGAAACCCAAGGCAGCCGATGGATTGGGGGGTATCACCGGACTATTTCGCAAAATGCTCCATCTTATTAGACAGTGAGCCTAGGCAATCGGCTCCGTTGGGTAACCTTTGAAAGGATGGTCGGGAAGTGGCAGTGGAGGTAAGGCAGCTAGAGACATGGTGGAACCAGCTCAAGAAGACTGGGGACAATAAGGCCCGGGAATCCCTGGTTACAGCCTATTTACCTCTGGTCAAATATATAGCGGGAAGGATGGCTGTCGGTCTTCCCAATACTGTGGACTATGA
>JAAZHE010000063.1 GCA_012510855.1 Bacillota bacterium
GGACTATAGGCCGTGAAGAACATACCATTCATCCGTCTGGCTGTGTTGCAAGGCGCCTTTTGATCTTTCCCGGTTATGGAGAATACGGAGGACCGGCGAAGGTTTGGGAGAATTTTGAGACCATCTTTCTCAATCCTCCCGGAGTATCGCCGGTAGACTACTTGGAAGAAAGAGTAGCTACCTTTATGAACTTAAACGGGGACAGCTGGGACTTTATCTGGGAAAGGGAGAAATTCTGTGCCAAGGATCCCAGTCCGTGGCGGTACTTGTGCACTGAAACCAAGACCAGCTCCGGCTGGGATGAAATCATAGTGCGCATTCACTTGAAGGGGTACCCAGATGTATTTGCAGCTTTTCCTCAAGACCAGGAACGCTTCCCGCATCATGAGGTCTGCCCCGAGTGCGGGGGTGATCATCCTCTGGTCTTCCTTTGGCACGATTACGCGCTATGGCTCCACTGGCCGTGCTACAGCAGCACCGATTTTATAGTGGCTCGGGACGCCAAGCCCGAGGATATCCAAGCCGGATGGACCCATTCCTCTGTAACCAGCGGTGGGCCATTCTATGATTTTGGACGGGATATTGTCTGGAATCCAAGAGAAGAGGCAGCCTGGTACTTCTTGTATGGGCTTGCCCCTGAGACAGATGAGGAACTGCGAAACTTGGTAAGGTCATGGCTGTATCCAGCGTTGGTTGAGGACCCGAGCAACGGCCTCAGCGTGTCCTACGATCTGGGCCGAATGGTATATGTGCTAGACAACACCGGGCCTGCCTGTACGGTCAATGTTCAACCGTCTCCCGTTGTTGTATCTCCTCTGTTTGAGTGTAGAAATTGGGCTGGAGGAATACCTGAGGTGTTAGTTGTGACGGAAGGAAATGAGCCTGAAGTGGTTCCGCAAGTGGATCTAGCCGGTGATAGGTTATTTATATATATTCCTGGCACCTTTACAAATCGGTGGCAGCTAAAGATTGAGGGTTCTAGACCATAAGGAGGGATATGATGGAACTTAACACGCGACGGATCTCACTAAGGCAAATTTGTGACTTAAACACTCCCAGTGAAGTACTAAACTTGGCCTTTCGCTGCGCCAAGGACAATATCTCCAGGACCATGAGGTATTACAGCCTTGGCTGGGGAATGAGTAATGCACCACACCATTACTGTATAGTGGTCGGCAGGGATACGGGATGGATGGGGGTTGGAATCGACTACGTGGCACCGTGGTTTTCTCCACTTGCTTTAGACATTTTCCGCATTACTCAAAAACCGTCTGGGCAGATCGTTGAATATGTTGACATGGAAACCGGCTATTGGGATGATTACGGCCTCAACTTGGGCGACAATAACCCATTGTATTGTTGGGGTCTAAACCATCACTGGCAAATGCATCAGGATGAAAATGCCCACGAGCGTTTCCGGACGTCCATGAGGCGGGCTGCCGAGTATATGCTGGAACAGATGGGTAAAAATGGGCTGATTGTTACAGTCCCAGCAGGAACAGCCACCAGGGGGATCACTTCCTGGCGTAACATCATTCCTGATTATGTATTGGCCGGAGAGGTAACTGAAATAAATAGTGAGGCAGCTTTCGCGCTAATACAGGCTGCCGAGTATCTGGAAGATGACTCTTTTCGAGAAGCCGGTGAGGCCCTGAGCGAACAGATCAGGACGAAGCTGTGGAATGACGGGACTTTCCTGTTGACTAGATTCCGTGGAGAGGATAACCCACAGGTAACGGGAGATCAAGTCTTTCCTGTCCTCTTTGGAGTTGCCGACGAGCAGCAGCGGGATTCGGTTCTAAAGCGGCTGCGTTTACAGGATTTTTGGACAGGTCAAGGATTGAGGACTCTTCCTACCTCGGATTCGGAATACCATCCTACCCACGGATATGGGCTCTTAGGAGGAAGTTGGCCTAACCTCACCCTATGGTATGCTGCCGCGGTTGCCAGTACAGACCCTGATGAAGCCTTAAAGAGCATAGAGATTGTAGCCAAACCTGTAGTTGACCCGAAAAGCGGTGTGCGTAATATCAATCTCGGCGAGTTCCCCGAGTACTTCCACGGTGAACAGCCGGAGAATCTTGGAATGAAGTTGTCCCCATGGGTCGCACCTACTTTTATCTGGGCGGTTATGGAGGGACTGCTTGGCTTTTCCTGGGAGAAAGGCCAACCGACTGTAAATCCAAACTGGCCTGCCGATTGGAACGAAGTCACTGTAAGGAACATTCCCGTGGGGAATCCAACGCGACGGTGGTTGGATGTTCGCTTGGTGCGAGGGGAAGAGCCGCAACTCGAATGGCGGGATGAGCCAAGCTGGGCTGAGTTATGACTGTAATTGCCTGCTCTAGGAATACATTACTACTCAATGAGTAAATGGTGCACTAGTCTCAAGTGAGGAACCCAACTTGCGAAGTTGGGTTCCCCTTGTGAGGGCCTGGATTGGAGCTAAGTGTTAGGCTGTGGGATCCTCAGCATGCTTTGGAAGGGTGAGGGGTGGGTGAAAGGAAATTCCAGCAGCTATGGCAGTAATTCGCTAGAGCAACTGCTTAATTGGTGCACAGAGTTGATTGGACCCTTTAGGTTTCTCTCAGATGATATGAGAATTCACGGCCGGTCGCAGGTCTATGAAATGGAGACACTTTCCGGTGCTTATTACTTAAAGCTTTATCAAGAAAGTGATGGCTGGCACCGAGAGGTGCATGGATACGAGCACTGGGCCCATGTTTTTGGCGAGAATGCCCCCAAGCTCTTGGGTGTGTACGAAGGTGAACCGTTAGCTATAATCATCAGTAGACTACCAGGTCGGCCGATGCTGGAGGCACAGCTCTCAACAGAGCAAGAGCAAGATGTGTGGCGGGCTGCCGGGGAAGCCTTGGCTAAGCTACATAACCTTAGTACTGGGGTGTATTTTGGTCCCTGCAATCGTGATGGGTCTGCTGCCGATGATGATATTTGTCTATCCGATCCCATCGAGTACGTCTCTGCCGCGTTTAGACGCTTGACCACACAGGCTGTGCAGTATGGCTATCTTACATATGAAGAACAGCGAGTCATCGATAACGTAAAGGCGCTATTACCATCTTTTGCGGGGGAGTGTCCGGTACCATGCCATCGGGATTACGGACCGGACAACTGGCTCATTACCGATGAGGGTAAGTGGTCTGGTGTAATTGATTTTGAATTCGCATATTGGGATTTGCGGGTTGCGGATTTTTCTCGATACCCCCATTGGGAATGGATGTACCGCCCTGACCTTCTGGAGGCTTTTTTTGAAGGCTACGGACGTCCGCTGACTCCAGCAGAAGAGGCTCAGAGCCTAGTGCTCCGTACCCAATATGCCCTTGCTGCTGTCGTATGGGGACGAGAAAACTCGTTTTTTGGCTTTGAGAAAGAAGGACATGAAGCTCTTCGTTATCTTGCGGATTTGCTCTTATAAGCTTCGGGTGTTAAGGTCATGACTGAATTGGTGCTTTCTTGAAGATCAACAGGAACTCATGTATGCGGTTAAGCCGAAAAACAGTGGGATAGCCCAGTGTCCGCAGGTTGTTGTATTCCTGCCTTCTATCCCAGATGATCATGTCATCGAAGATGAATCCTACCTCCTGCATTTTTTTTGCTAGGTCTGCGTGGAGGGGATAGAAGCGATCCTTCTTGCGGATGTCCATCACGTTAACGATGCAGTACTTGTCTGGTTTCAAAACTTGAAATACTCCGGTGAATACCTCAGCGAGGGCATCGAGGAACTCTTCATAGTCCCGGATCAGGCCGAGATCCCCTTCTTCACTGCCGTAGTTGCGAATCTCTTTGTGGTCTGCGGTTCTTTTCCGCAGCAGTATATCCCAATACGGTGGGGAGGTAACGCAGAGATCGATAGAATCGGGTTCTAAGTAACTGGGGATTTCCCTGGCATCGGCGTTGTAGATCTCAAAGGGAGAGTTGTGGAATAGGTCTCTCTGTGCTAAACGCTGGCGGGCCAGTTCTACATATTCGGGATTAAGTTCAAAGCCGATGCCGTGTCGCCCCAAGCTGCGGGCAGCTATCAACGTTGTGCCGCTTCCCATGAATGGGTCCAGTATGCGGAGTTCATCACTGGTTGTGAAGCACCGGATTAGGCGGGTTACCAGCATCGTGGGAAACATAGCTGGATGCCCCAGTTTTCTTTCTTCGGCTGTTTTGGTTATATCATTCCATACACTTATTGAATATCTGGCCCATTCTGTTCCACTCAGGTCATTGGCCCGCTTCTTACTCACTTTCGTCCTCCTGGCAAGTCGGCAATGTGGTATTCCTCCGAGTTCTTATTCCTACTTCTTGATAGATACTCCCTCTTCCTACCGGCATCGTGATAACAACCCCTGTCGCCGGGAACAATCCTGTTGGGTTGTTCGTAGAGTATTCGGGCCGGATGGGTCAATAGTTGTAGAGGCTATAGTGGAATATGTCAAAGGACATCGAGACCTTGCCCTAGCCTATTGACGGGAGAGGGCCGAAAGGGATACAATACCCCTGTAGGGTATAGTTGGTGCATTAGGGGGTGATCCGGTTTGGATCAGCTGATTAACAAAGCCAAAGAAAGGGATGCCAACGGGCAGCTTCAACAGGCAACTTTGAAAATTAGCGGGATGAGCTGCGCTGCCTGTGTCAGTCGGGTGGAGCGGGGGCTTCGAGCTGTGCCTGGCGTAAAGGACTGTGTAGTCAACCTGACCACTGAAAAGGCAGTAATCACTTACGATGGTTCTGCTGCTCAAGTGGCGGATTTTAAGCAGGCAGTCGAGCAACTGGGCTACCATGCCAGCGACATGGCGAACCAGGAAGAAGTAGATACTGAGAAAGCAGCAAGGGAAAGGGAGATTCGCCGCCAGAGGAACCTATTCATCTTTTCGGCGGTGTTGTCCGTACCTCTGCTGCTGACCATGTTGGTACATCTGCGTATTACCGACCGGCTTCCCAGCATTTTGCACAACCATTGGTTTCAGTTGGTGTTGGCGACTCCTGTACAGTTTATCGCGGGTTGGCAGTTTTACCGAGATTCTTTTTACACCCTTAGATCCGGTAGTGCCAACATGTCGGTCTTGGTTGCATTGGGAACCAGCGCAGCGTATTTCTACAGCCTTGGGGTGACTCTATGGGGCCATGAGTTGGGCATAACGGAAGTGTATTTTGAAAGCTCCGCGGTGATCATTACCCTGGTCTTGTTGGGTAAACTCCTGGAGGCAAGGGCCAAAGGCAGAACTTCGGAGGCTATCAAGAAGTTGATGGGGCTCCAGGCCAAGACAGCTCGGGTGATCCGAGACGGCCAGGAACTGGATATTCCCATTGAAGACGTAATTGTGGGCGATGTAATTGTAGTGCGGCCGGGGGAGAGGGTCCCGGTAGACGGTGTAATTGTAGAAGGTTATTCGTCAGTTGATGAGTCCATGCTGACTGGAGAGAGTATTCCTGTAGATAAGAATGTCGGCGATGAAGTCATTGGCTCTACCATCAACAAACACGGTACCTTCAAGTTCACAGCTACAAGGGTGGGCAAGGACACGGCCTTAGCCCAAATAATTCGCATAGTTGAAGATGCTCAGGGCTCCAAGGCTCCGATTCAGAGGATGGCGGACATAATCTCCAGCAAGTTCGTCCCCGCGGTGGTGGGAGTTGCGATCTTGACTTTCCTGGGCTGGTTTTTCCTTGGGGATCCCGGCAATTTCACCAGAGCACTGATCAATATGACGGCTGTGCTGGTAATTGCCTGTCCCTGTGCCTTGGGGTTGGCAACGCCTACCTCAATCATGGTCGGTACCGGCAAAGGAGCGGAAAACGGTATCCTGATCAAAGGTGGGGAACATTTGGAAAATGCCCATAAGCTCCAAGCCATAGTCTTGGATAAGACTGGGACCATCACCAAGGGCGAGCCGGAGCTGACTGATCTTGCAGCATTCAACGGATTTACTCAAGAAGAAGTATTGAGACTTGCGGCCAGTGCTGAACGGGGCTCTGAGCATCCCTTAGGAGAGGCTATTGTTGCCGGCGCCAGGGAGCGGGGATTGGAACTTGGCCATCCCAAAGATTTTGCCGCTATCCCCGGACACGGCATTGAGGCGGTTGTGGACGGACGGCAGATCTTGGTGGGTAACCGCAAACTGATGCTGGATAACGGGATCGGCATCGGGGATATCGAAGCAGAAGTCAGCCAGCTGGAAGCTCAAGGCAAGACCGCCATGCTGGTTGCAGTTGACGGCACCTTGGCCGGAATGGTTGGCGTTGCGGACACGGTTAAGCCGGAATCCCGGAGCGCCATTGAGGCAATGAAGCGGATGGGACTATCAGTTTATATGATTACCGGAGACAATGCGCGAACCGCGGCTGCTATTGCCAGGCAGGTTGGTATAGACCATGTGTTGGCGGAGGTCCTTCCGGAGGATAAAGCGAGAGAAGTTCAGAGGTTGAAGGATTCAGGCTTGATGGTAGGCATGGTAGGCGACGGCATCAATGACGCACCTGCCTTGGTGACTGCCGATGTGGGTTTTGCCATTGGCACCGGAACCGATGTAGCCATGGAGTCGGCGGATATCGCTTTAATTAAAGGGGATCTCAGGGGTGTAGTAGCAGCTATCCAGCTGAGCCGCAGCACAATGCGGAACGTTAAGCAAAACCTCTTCTGGGCCTTGATTTACAACACCTTTGGAATCCCTGTGGCTGCCCTCGGGTTCCTGTCGCCGGTACTTGCAGGAGGAGCCATGGCCTTTAGTTCCGTTTCTGTAGTTACCAATGCACTAAGACTCAGACGGTGGAAATACAAGGAGGTTTAACAGGAGATTACAAAGGGTTCTCTAGGGAGCTCCCGATTGAGTCCAGCACTTGCACCAGCAGGTACTGGGCTTTTTTCTCTGCCTTGGAGGCGCTCCTCTTTGATGTTATGGATCCTCCGGGGAGAAGCAAGGGCTGAGAAGGTAGTCAGAGAAAAAGGGCGAAGATTTAATCAAAGTGCGTGAATTCATAAGGAAGGGAGATAATTTGCGATGACACTAGAAGCCCGACTGGCGCACCTGCAGCAATCTAAGGCAGAAAACTACTGGGCGGAGAGAATTATCGCCCAGCTAGAGTACGGGTATCAGCTCTCTAAGGTTGATGGTAATGCCTACGATGACCTACTAGCCTCCGTGGTGGATTACTTGCTTACGCAGCAAAAGGAAGCAGGTACCATTACACGAGCCGCTGCGGAGGAAGCTGAGAACAGGCTCAGAGAGCTTTCCCAGCGGGCTAAGTCTTACCGGCTCATCTGTGTGGCCCATGCCCATATTGACATGAACTGGATGTGGCGCTGGGATGAGACAGTGGCCATCACTTTAGACACATTTCGCACCATGCTTGATCTGATGGAGGAGTATCCAGGCTTTAGATTCTCCCAGTCTCAGGCATCGGTGTACAAGATCGTTGAGGACTATGCTCCCCATATGCTGGAGGAGATCAAACGGCGGGTTAAGGAAGGCCGCTGGGAGGTCACTGCCTCCACTTGGGTTGAGGCAGATAAGAACATGCCCAATGGAGAAAGCCTGGCCCGCCATATTCTCTACACAAAGCGATACCTTTCTCAGCTCCTGGATATAGAGCCGGAATACCTCGATTTTGATTTCGAGCCGGACACCTTCGGTCACAGCCCTAACGTTCCAGAGATCTTAGCAGCTGGCGGTATCAGGTACTACTATCACTGCCGGGGAGATGAAGGCTACTTACTGCAGAGATGGGAAGCACCTTCTGGCAGGTCGATAATCGTCTATCGGGAGCCTTTCTGGTATCTGGGATATGTGGGCCCGGATCTTGCCATCCCGGTACCTGGATTCTGCCATCAATACAATATCAATACCGCTATGCGGGTATACGGAGTAGGCGACCATGGAGGCGGTCCCACCCGGCGGGACTTGGAAAGAATCATCGACATGAACACCTGGCCGATTTTCCCCCAATTTGAGTTCGGCACTTTTCGGGACTTTTTCGGGATTGTTGAGGAAATCAAGGACACCTTGCCGGTGGTTCGGCATGAACGGAACTTTGTGTTTACCGGCTGCTACTCCAGCCAGGCCAGGATCAAAGCTGCCAACCGAATAGCGGAAGCTGCCTTGAATGAGGCGGAGGCCTTTTCTACTTTGGCGGCAATCAACGCCGATTGGCAGTATCGCCACCATGATTTCTACGAAGCATGGCGCCGAGTACTCTTTAACCATTTCCATGACATCCTCACCGGGTCATGTGTTCCCGAAACACGGGATTACGCCCTGGGGCTCTTCCAAGAGACCATGGCCATTGCCGGAAGCTCCAAGAAGCTGGCTCTGCAGGCGATGGCTGCCAACATTGATACCAGCTCCTTGGTCTCCTCTGAGGATATTGCCTGTACCACATCGGAGGGTGCCGGTGTCGGCTTTGGGGTAGAGAGATTTAAGATATCCCAAACCTCTCGGGGTGCCGGCAAGACCCGCATCTTCCATATATTTAACCCATCCATCAGGCGGCGACGGGAGCTTGCTGAGGTGGTAGTCTGGGATTGGAATGGCGATTTAAAGAGGCTGGTCTGTAAAAATGCCGAAGGCGGTATTGTGGCCCATCAGCTTCTGGACAGCGGGGTCAACGAGTACTGGGGTCATTCCTATGTAAGGTTGTTGGTTGAGGTAGATGTGCCTCCGTGCGGATACTCCACCTTAGTGATCACTGAAACCGATGAGTTCCAGCCCGCAATCAGCTACTTCCTGGCTCCTCGCCTTGAGCAGCCGGCCTGCTTTGTTCTAGAAAACGAGCATATCAAGGTGGTTCTTGACACCAAGAATTGTGCCGTGGTTTCTTTCTTGGTCAAAGAGACCGGTGAAGAGTTGATAACTCCGCAGCGGCCCGCGGGTATTTTCCGACTGATTCAGGAAGATCCCAGATTCGGTATGACTTCTTGGCGGGTTGGTCGGTATATGACCATCGAGGACTTAACTGCAGACGTCCATGTTTTGGATTACCAAAAGGGCAGCCTGCGACAGAGCGTAACCTACAGAATCAAATTCAGTGATTCTCAGCTGGATGTAACCTTGTCCCTGGATAAGGGCAGCCGCCTCTTGCATTATGATGTTCACTGTGATTGGCAGGAGCGGGGTAAACCAGGTGAGAATATACCGCAGCTGAACTTCTGTGTCCCGGTGAGCTATCAGTGTTCTTCCTATAGGTATGACGTGCCTTTTGGCACAACTGATCGCAAGCCTATGGATATGGACGCGCCGGGGAACAGCTTTATCTTAGGCCTCCGGGAAGGCGGTACCGGCAGTCAGTTGATGTTAGTCACCGACTCCAAATACGGCTATCGGGGATATGACGACGCCCTAGCGGTGAGTCTCATTCGGGGCTCCTATGATCCTGACCGGTATCCCGACATCGGATTTCACCATTTCCGCTTGGCCCTGTGCGTTGCTCCTGCTGGTGCATCGAATCAGGAACTGATCCAGCAGGCTTATGACTTCAACCACCCCTTAACGGTGATCTCCAGCCGTCCACAGGAGAAGGGCAGCTGGCCCCTGACCCACGGCTTTATCGAGTTGGAGACCGGCACCGTTGCGGTCTCCGCTGTCAAAATGCCGGAAGATGGGGAAGGTAAGGAAATGCTGATCCGGTTGTACGAGACAGAGGGCCAGGATACCACTGTCCAGCTGGCCTTCTGCCGGGATATCCAAGAGGCAGTGCTGGTGGATATCAACGAGAATCCCCTGGCCGATTTACCTCGGCCGCAGGTGCGGGCAAGTAAAGTCATTTTCCCAGTAGGAGCGGCAAGTATTGCCAACATCAAGTTGGTGTTTGCCTAACTGGTATCTCCTTAACTGAAGCAGGATAACTGAAGCAATACGAAAAGGGCCGTGCCTGCTATCTGCGGGCACGGCCTAGTAGTATAAGGGTTATCTATTCGCCGATTTATCTATCCCTTCTTCTGCGGCGGCGCCGTCCTTCACCGGACTCTGCTGCTTCTACGAACCGCCCCACAAACTCCTGCACAGCGGCCCCTATGGCTCTCGCATCAGGAGTGGATTGGGTTAAGCTCTCAATCCTTGCCTTGAATTCTTCAGCAAGTGCCGTGATGTCCTTGGCCATCCACTTATTCCCCCTTTCTTTGCCCTGGGTGCATTACAGAATATTGTCAATCCATGAACAGGCCATGGGAAACTGCCGTCATTCTTGCCATTTCGAGGGAGAAATCTTATACCGCTTTTTCCGTTGAGGCCCAAATCTCAATTCGCTATTCCACCCCCACTTGGGAGGGCAATTGGATTACTGCCCGCAGGGAGTTTACATAGCATGTGATTGATGTTCGCCATAGTGAGGCGGCTTGTTCAGTTGATAAATCCAGATGAAGGGAGGTATAGGACTTGGTTGGAGATCAAAGCTTTGAACAAGTTATGGCCAAGGGAATTGAGTTCCATGAACTGGCAGTCCAGGGTAACCCGGGAGCTGCAC
>JAAZHE010000064.1 GCA_012510855.1 Bacillota bacterium
CAGCGAGCACCAATTGGCGCTCCTGCGTCATGGCCTCCTCAAGGGCCTGGATGGACTTAGGCCTCCCCACGTCCAAAGGAGTGATCATGAATGGAAAGACAAGCAAGCCTCTCAGGGGTAGAAGCGGGTAAGTGTTCTTCATCTCATTACTTGATTCAAGGATATTCTCCGTCATCAACTTCACCCCCGTCGTTTATGGCTGTCTGCGTATTATCTTTGTCTAAAACCCGATTTCTTCCTGCCAGTACAATCCTCCCCTTCTAACTGCCTGCTTTAAACCCTTTGAAAGCAATTATTAAAGGGAGCCGTGTCGTAGCCAGCTCCCCGAAGTAGTACTTGAGCAGACACTAGCAACAGTATAACATTAACCCGATGCGCTTAACAGCCCACTAGAAACGGTACCTTTGGATAACTGTGGACACTTTTCATCATCCAGCAATGCCAAGGCAATTACTTCCTCCAGGCACTCCACGCCGTGTACCACCATACCCTCCATATTGGCAAAGGAGGCTTGCCAGTTCTCCTTTGGGATAATGGCCCGCTTTACGCCGGCCAGCCGAGCGGCTTCCAATTTTGGTACTATCCCACCGACGGGTTTTACCAATCCCCGGATGGAGACTTCCCCAGTCATGGCCACCACATTACTTACCTTGCGGCCAGTAATGGCCGAATAGATGGCGGTAACTATGGCTGCTCCGGCAGAGGGCCCATCTACAGGGATACTTCCCGGGAAGTTCACGTGGATATCGTAATCCTGGGGCCGTAAATGGAAATTGCGCCTCAGGACGGTAATGACGTTTTCCATAGAACTCTTGGCCATGCTTTTTCGGCGCATGGTCCGGCCGTAACCACCCATTTCCTCTTCTTCCATGATACCAGTCACCACGATCTGCCCGTTGCCCGGTTCTACCGGAATGGCAGCTGCCTCAACCTCAATCAGGGTGCCCATATTGGGACCGTAGACTGCCAAGCCATTAACCAGCCCAACCTGTGGAGTGGGCGAGATGCGCCTCTCCGGGCGGGGAGTATACTGACCGCTGTTTACTACCCACTCCATATCACTTCTGGTGATTTCCTGTCTGCCGTTGGTCATGGCCAGACCGGCAGCGATCTGCACCATGTTCACCGCCTCCCTGCCGTTGGCGGCATAGCGCTTGATGACCTCCAGGGCATCTGGAGGCAGTATAAAGTCGATCTTGGTGGCGGCATTGCTGGCAATGATTCCAATCTCATCAGCGGTTAAGGGGCGAAAGAAAATCTCCAGACAGCGGGATCGAATGGCCGGAGGGATCTCGCTGGGCATGCGGGTAGTAGCTCCAACCAGGCGAAAATCGGCTGGCAGTCCCTTTTGAAAAATCTCGTGGATGTGCAGGGGTATACTGGTATCTTCGGAACTGTAATAGGCACTTTCGAAGAATACTTTTCGGTCTTCCAACACCTTTAGTAGCTTATTCATCTGGATGGGGTGGAGTTCACCGATTTCGTCAATGAACAGAATCCCGCCGTGGGCCTTTGTTACCGCACCGGGTTTAGGCTGCGGGATTCCGGCAACCCCCAGGGGACCGGCACCCTGGTATATTGGGTCGTGAACTGAACCCAACAACGGAGCGGCTATCCCCCGGTCATCAAACCGGGCAGTAGTGGCATCAATCTCTACAAACTTAGCAGAAGGCTGAAAAGGAGAAAGGGGATTGGCCTTGGCCTCCTCCAAGACCAGCCGGGCTGCCGCGGTCTTCCCAACCCCAGGGGGGCCGTAGATAATCACATGCTGAGGATTGGGGCCGCAAAGGGCAGCTCTAAGGGCCTTGAGACCCTCACTTTGTCCAATTACTTCATCAAAATTGGTAGGACGGGTCTTTTCCGCCAGGGGCTGAGTTAAGGAGATGGCATTAAGGCGCTGCATCTTTTCCAATTCTTTCCTGGACTCTCGATCTACAGCGGTCTTACTGGTTTGCTGGCTCCTGAGTAGGTTCCAAAAATAGAGCCCGATGACTATGGCAAAGAACAAGTTTATTATCCCTAAAACGCCCATCATGAAGGTCCACCTGCCCGGAAGCTTGGTTGATATGCACTGTCTATTATGCACCGGGCCAGGGGCTTTTACTCAAAAAAGGACCCGAGTGTTAACCCAGGTCCTTTTGTTAATCTATCTTCCAGCAGCGAGGTAAAGCATGCCTCAGGCTGTCTCCTCTGCTAGACTTTCCCGGCGGATAAGGGTAGGCTGTACTCCCTTTTCCACAACGTCCTTGGTAATGATGCACCGGACCACATCTTCTTGGGAGGGGATCTCGTACATAATCTCCAACATTATGTCTTCGATTACAGTTCTTAGACCCCGCGCACCAGTTTTCCGCTCCATGGCTTTGTCGGCTATGGCTTCAATGGCGTCTTCTTCAAAGACCAGCTCTACGCCATCCATTTCGAAGAACTTCTGGTACTGCTTTACCAAAGCATTCTTGGGTTCTGTCAGGATGCGGACCAATGCCCGCTTATCCAAAGCATCCAAAGCCACAACGATCGGAAGACGCCCGATGAATTCAGGGATCAACCCATACTTGAGCAGATCTTCCGGCATTACCTGACGCAGGAGCTCGCCGATCTGCTTTTCCTCTTTTGGTTTGATATCAGCTCCGAAACCAATGGTTTTCTGCCCTGTCCGCTTCTCGATAATCTTCTCCAATCCGTCAAAGGCTCCTCCGCAAATGAACAGGATATTGGAGGTGTCTATCTGGATGAACTCCTGATGAGGATGCTTGCGGCCGCCTTGTGGAGGCACACTGGCGATTGTCCCCTCCAGAATCTTGAGCAGGGCCTGCTGTACTCCTTCACCGGAGACATCCCTGGTAATGGAGGGATTCTCCGATTTGCGGGCGATCTTGTCAACTTCGTCAATATATATGATCCCCCGCTCCGCCCTCTCCACATCGTAATCAGCAGCTTGGATCAATTTGAGCAGAATGTTTTCTACGTCTTCTCCTACATATCCAGCCTCAGTAAGGGAGGTGGCATCGGCGATGGCAAAGGGCACATGCAGAATCCGAGCTAGAGTTTGTGCAAGCAAAGTCTTACCACAACCCGTGGGGCCCAAGAGCAGAATGTTGCTCTTCTGCAGTTCGACATCGTCTGCTTTGGCGTTGGCGTTGATCCGTTTATAGTGGTTGTAGACGGCGACTGCTAGGGATCTCTTGGCCAGTTCCTGCCCGATCACATACTGATCTAGTACAGCTTTGATCTCCTTTGGTTTGGGAATGCTGCCAAATTCAATATCCTGCTCTTCGTTTAGTTCCTCCTCAATGATCTCATTGCACAACTCGATACACTCATCACAGATATACACTCCAGGGCCGGCAATGAGCTTCTTTACCTGTTCCTGGACCTTGCCGCAGAAAGAGCATTTCAATTGGCCCTTCTCATCGCCAAATTTGAACATCTTATCACCTCTTATTTCGATTGAAGCTCCCTGGCATTGTCGAGCACGCCGTCAATTAAGCCGTATTCTAGAGCCTCGTGTGCTGACATGTAGTAGTTGCGATCAGTATCCCGCTCGATGCGCTCAATAGGTTGTCCGGTATGCTTCGCCAGAATCTCATTGCCAATTCTCTTCAATCGAAGGATCTCCCGAGCCTCAATCTCAATGTCGGTAGCCTGACCTCTGGTGCCTCCCCAGGGCTGGTGAATCATGATCCTGGAATAAGGCAAGGCATAGCGCTTGCCCTTGGTACCAGCCGCCAGAAGTAAAGCAGCCATGCTAGCAGCCATCCCAATGCAAATGGTAGATACATCAGGTTTGATGTACTGGATGGTGTCGTAAATCGCTAAGCCTGAGTAGACTACACCCCCAGGACTGTTGATGTAAAGGGCAATGTCTTTCTCTGGGTCCTCCGATTCAAGGAACAAAAGCTGCGCTATCACAAGGTTGGCCACATGGTCATCTATAGGGCCGCCGATGAAGATAATTCTATCTTTGAGTAGACGGGAATATATGTCATATGCCCGTTCACCCCGGTTTGTCTGCTCTACGACCATTGGAATGAGGGTACTCATAGCTTCTCACCTTCCCTTTAATCTATGCAACCAACATCCGCAGGTAAGCCAGTACTTGGGCTGCCTCGGTATATGTTCCCCTGAACCTACCTTTTTACACTTATTTTATGGCTCTTCTTTCGGGTAAGTGCGAAAACGGGTAAGTGCGAAAAGCTTTGCGACATAACCCTTCTCCCTAAAAGCAGATGATCCTGCTTCGAAAAAGCCATATAGTGTTATTCAGCCTCAGACTCGGGGGCATCGGTATCCAGCTGCTCCTCGGCTTCCTCATTCAGCTCCGACCGATCCACAATGACCTCATTGATCTTGGCATTCGCCTTGAGCAAATCAATGGTCTTCTGCACAACCAGGCTCTCCCGCAAGTCCTCCCGCTGGGCTTCCAACTGTTCCCGCCGGGCACCTGCATCGGCGCCTTCTCCAACCAACTCATTGATATGCTGCTCTAGTTCATCATCTGTAACAACGATACCCTCTGCCTCAACCAATGCCTCCATGACCAGGGATGTCTTGACATCCCGCTCCGCTCGTGTTCGGAGCCGTGCCTTAAACTCTTCTTCGGTGATGCCAGCTAGCTCTAGATACCGCTCCATATCCAATCCCATAAAATACAAGTTCCGCTGGAAATGCTGAAGCTGGTGCTCCAGTTCACGCTGGATCATTTTCCCCGGTACGTCACAGCTGGCATTATCTACAACTGCATCGATTAGATCCTGCTCCAGCCGCCGCTCCGCTTCCCGCTCCTCGGCTTCTTCCAACCGTTTCCGAATATCGGCCCTCAGCTCCAGAAGCGTCTCAAAATCGCCGACATCTTTGGCAAAATCATCATTCAAAGCTGGGTAACGCTTCTCTTTGATCTCTTGAACCTTGACTTCAAATCGGGCTTCCTTGCCCGCCAGATGCTCAGCCTGATAATCCTCAGGGAAGGTCACCACAACCTCGCGGACCTCGCCGGCTTTAGCACCAACCAACTGCTCCTCAAATCCCTGTATGAAAGTTCCTCCCCCTACCTCGAGGGTATAACCTTGAGCAGCTCCGCCGGGGAATGGCTGGTCATCTATGTACCCAGTGAAATCAATAACGGCAAAATCACCCAGTTCAACGGCATCTTTTTCCACAGTGACCAGTTCCGCCATTCGCTCCCTCATGTCTTCCAATACCCGATCAACATCGGCATTGGTCACTCTAGCAATCTGCTTGGTAACCTCAAGCCCTTTATATTCACCGAGAGTGGCCTCTGGTTTCACATCAACGGTCGCCTTAAACCTCAGGGGCTTGCCGTCCTCCATATCCAGGATATCCAGCTCCGGCGCATCGATGGGAACAAGATCGTTCTCCTTCAGAGCTCGGGTATAAGCTTCGGGAATCAAATCATCTAGAGCCTCTTGGAACAGCGCTTCCCGTCCCAGTCTCATCTCAATGATGGCTCGGGGAGCTCTGCCAGGCCGAAATCCGGGAATTCTGACCTGCTGCGCCAGCCGCCGGGAGGCCTTGTCTATGGCAGCTTCCACCTGCTCGGGGCTGACTTCCACCTCGAGGACCACCTGGTTATTCCCCAGTTTTTCTACTGTGCTCTTCATGTAATCTACCTACTTTCTCTGAACGGCATTTATTGTAATCAACATTATTCTGTCCGGACAACAAGAAAAAGCCTGTTCTCTCGGCCACAACTTTAAGTGGTCCCAACAGGCTGCAGTTGAAA
>JAAZHE010000065.1 GCA_012510855.1 Bacillota bacterium
CTGCAATAGGGTGAGACTCTTTGTTCCAGACCTACAGTATCTTGACGCTATCGGCAGATTAGGGTTATTTGACCAGTATACCACCCAGTGGTATAATATTATGGTCAAAGAAGAGCCTAGAACAGGATGCAATGTATTGTGCTGATTAATGTGAGGAGGACGAGGCTATGCAACAGTTGCAGTTGACGGCCGAAGTCCGTCATGAGACGGGTAAAGGAGCCAACAATCGGTTGCGTCGGTCGGGGTACATTCCGGCGGTTGTCTACGGCGCAGGTAAAGAGAATGTGCATCTGAAAGTGGAGGAAAGGCTTGTTAGCCGTCTTGTACGCCATGGTGGAATGAATCGGCTGCTTACCCTCAACGTAGAGGGCCAGGATAAAGCGGTTCTGGTGCACGAGATCCAAGTGCATCCCGTGAAAGGTACTCTGCAGCATATCGACTTTCTTGAGGTTCGTCTGGACGAGAAGGTCAATGTGACAGTACCGGTTCAGGTAGTCGGAGACGCTCCTGGTGTCCGGGAAGGTGGAGTTTTGACTCAGGTACTATGGGAGTTGGATGTATCTTGTCTGCCAACGGAGATCCCTGAAGCTGTGGAAGTTGACATCTCCAGTCTGGAAATCGGCGATACACTGCTGGTTAAAGATATTCAGGCCCCAAAAGGTATCGAAATTCTAACCGATCCGGAAGAGGCTGTAGTATCCATTACTGCTCCGCAAGCAGCGGTGGAGGACGTCGATGGCTCAGTTGAAGCTGAAGGTGCAGACGAAGCTGCTAAGGCAGCTGGCGAAGCAGACGAGGCGGCGGAGTAGTCCTGTTGCTAATGGTCTGCTGATGCCAGAAGTCGTGTGGACGAATCCACAGAGCTTGTCTTTTTGTGAAATGCGTGGCGAATTACAGGCTGCGCATTTTTACTTTGCTGGACTTTGGTATGTAGATGTAGGGAGGTAAAGGCCGCACTCATGCGGCCGTGCAGCCATGAAGGCTATAGTTGGATTAGGGAATCCTGGCGACCGCTATGCCGGTAGTCGTCATAATCTGGGTTTTATGGTGGTAGACGGGCTGGCTGTCCGCTGGAAAGCTCCAGAGTGGCACCGCCGCTATCGGGCGGAGATAACCAAGGTATCTCTCCCGGCAGGGGAGATACTATTGGTTAAACCCCAGACATATATGAATAACAGCGGCACCGCTGTTAGGGAAATTTCGGAAAGCTGCGGGATAGTGCCAGAGAACCTGCTGGTTATCTATGATGATCTTGACCTGGAGGTCGGGCAGCTGCGCCTGCGCCGCAAGGGCAGTGCCGGGGGCCATAAGGGAGTCAGTTCCATAATTTCCTGCCTGGGAGCAGACGATTTCCACCGCCTACGGGTAGGAATCGGTAAACCTCCTCAGGGAGTCGAGGTTGTCGATTACGTACTCGGCGGTTTTTCTGACCAGCAGTGGGAGATAATCCAGCAGGTAGTTGCCTATGCTTGTGAAGCCGCCCTGGTTTGGGTGAACCATGGGGTCGATGAAGCCATGGCCCGCTTCAATGGACTGCATCTAAAAGAAGTCTGAGCCTATGCATAAACCCATGGCTTATGGTCTACCTTAGCTATAAGAAGTGCTGCGGTCGTGGGAACAGGAAGCTGATCCCTGTGGCCGGCATGGAGTAGCTGGTGGAGTTTATGGCTAAGTAATATGGAATATGTGGTTAAGGCACTGGCTATTGCGGGGCTAGCCGCGTCTTTCGCGCTAAAAATCAATCGAATAATGGTGAATAGGTTCGGCGAAGGGGCTGTGAAGTTCCTAATTCCCTTGGTAGAAGAAGTACTCAAGACGGGTTCAGCTCGTTTGTTTGGATTCTCGGTGCCGGTTATCCACCTCGGTTTTGGCCTTTATGAAGCCGGGTATGATTTACTTGCCAATCCAGGGACAGGTACTAAACGTTGGCTGGCAGCACTTTTGGCCCTTATAGGTCACGGCCTTTTCGGCTGGGTGACCTGGCAGCTCATGACCCTTACGGGGAGCCTCGTGCTTGCTGCTGCCTCGGCGTGTACAGCCCACGTGTTTTGGAACATGGTAGTGCTCGTTATGAAGCGATGATGGAAGCCCAAAAAGGCGTTTCCAGATGGTTTATCGCGCTCAAGTTTAACTGCTCTATTCCGCCGTGCTTGAGGCTTCTTAGGTTTGTGGGAGGGGACAGACATGGGTATGCAGGGACTTCTAAGCAGCATTATACAATCGGAGGATTTTGCCCAGCTGCGGTCTGGATTAAGGCGAGGGTTGGCAGAGCAGGCAGTGATCGGCCTAGTCGGCTCTCAGAAAGCCGGCTATATTGCTGGACTCTATGCAGAAATCAAGGATAACCCCCAGCTGAAAAAGGGACCGCTTTTTGTGGTGACCTATACCGTGTATCGAGCTGAGCAGATTCATGCAGACCTCATGTCCTTTGTACCGCGGGAGGACCTCTTCTTCTTTCCCCCTCAGGAGGTTTATGTATATGAGGAAGTCACCCGCAACCTCGATATCCTCAAGGACCGCCTCCTAGGATATAGGGCACTTCTGGAGAGAAGTACTCCCATCTTGATAGTCCCCATCCAAGCATTGGTAGAGAAGTTGATTCCCCCCGAGGTGTTCTTGTCTGCCAGCTTTACCATCGATATGGAAACCCGGGTTGACCTAGATGAGCTGTCTGCCAGGCTGGTCAATATGGGGTATCGACGGGTTGAACTAGTGGACGCTCCCGCCCAGTTCAGCATCCGAGGAGGAATTGTGGACATATATCCCCTTACCGAAGAGCTGCCTGTGAGGGTAGAGCTGTTTGATGATGAAGTGGACTCAATCCGCAGGTTTAACCCAGAGACACAGCGCTCCACAGAGAAAATTCCAGGTTTCAAAGTCGTGCCGGCCAGTGAGTTTATCCTACCGGAGTCGGTACGGAAAGAGGGCATTGAGGCTTTACGGCATCAAGCTGCTTTGCAGGTCAGGCGGCTGGAACGGTCCGGCAACGCCCAAGGAGCTGTGGAGCTGGAAGAAAGACTGGCAGCTCATCTGGAGAAGTTTGAGCAGGGTGTTGCCTTTGAAGGGATGGAGCAGCACAAACCCTACTTCTATACTAACCTAGTCTCATTATTGGATTATGCCGACTTTGGTTATGTGATCTTTGACGAGCCAGCCCGCACCAGCGAGCATCTTCGATCTTTCCTCAGTGATTTTCAGGAATCCTTTAAAGGGCTGCTGGAGAAAGGCCGCCTGCTGCCCGGCGCTGCCGATAATTACCACGACTGGTCGAGTATTCTCAACGGCGCCCGCCGCCATTATCTTTTGTACTTGGCAGCTCTCTCCAAACGAGCTCCGGGGATGAGTCCGCTCCAAACCATCAATGTCCGTGCCAGGCCGCCAGAGTCCTTTCACAGTAAACTGGACCGTTTGGCGGCCAGCCTGCGGGGATGGCAGCAAGAAGGCTGCAGTGTTGTCATGGTGGTATCCACCGAGGAGCGAGGTCGGCGGCTGGTAGAGGTCCTCAAGGACTATGATATAGTGAGTGTTTTCGTCGCCGAGGTCACAACCGAGCTCATTTCCGGCAATCTACTGGTGACTACCGGTAACTTGGAAGCTGGGTTTGAGCTTCCCTCAGATAAGCTGGTAGTACTTACGGAAAACGAAATCTACGGACGGTCTCGGCAAACCCGGCGCAGCCGCAGCATAGAAGGCGGGGTCCGGATTACGGATTACAGTGCCCTGCGGGAAGGAGACTATGTAGTCCATATCAATCACGGTATCGGCCGTTACTTGGGAATCCAGACTCTGCAGGTGGCCGGTGTCCACAAGGATTATCTAGTGGTGCAGTATGCCGGGGCCGATAGGCTCTACGTACCTGTCGAGCAGGTGGGTCTTCTGCAGAAGTATATTGGGTCGGAGGATGGCCCGCCGAAACTGTACAAACTGGGCGGCGGTGAGTGGGCCCGGATAAAAAAGAGGGTTAAGGAATCGGTTCAAGAATTGGCGGAGGGCCTCCTACGGCTTTATGCCGAGCGGCAGACCATCAAGGGTTTCCAGTTTTCACCGGATACTGTATGGCAGGCGGAATTTGAGGCAGCTTTCCCCTATGAGCCGACACCTGATCAGCTCCGGGCTATCGAAGAAGTTAAGCGGGATATGGAGTCTCCCAAACCTATGGACCGCCTGCTGTGTGGCGATGTTGGGTACGGAAAAACAGAAGTTGCCATTCGGGCAGCCTTTAAAGCCATCATGGATGGGAAGCAAGTGGCGGTTCTGGTGCCAACTACAATCCTTGCGCAACAGCACTATCGCACTTTCACCGAGAGGTTTGAAGGATATCCTGCTATTATCCATGTGCTGAGCCGCTTCCAGTCCCCCGCTGAGCAAGCTGCATCCCTAAAGCAGCTGCGTGACGGAAAAGTTGACATAATTATCGGAACTCACCGCTTATTGTCCAAGGATGTAGAGTTCAAGGACTTAGGTTTGGTGGTTGTCGATGAAGAACAGCGCTTTGGGGTAGCCCAGAAGGAGCGCCTCAAACAGCTGCGCAAATCAGTGGATGTATTGACTTTAACTGCTACCCCCATTCCTCGGACGCTGCATATGTCCTTGGTAGGCGTCAGGGATATGAGCTTGATCGAAACGCCCCCTGAAAACCGTTTTCCCATTAGAACGTATGTCGTCGAGTACAATGACGAAGTAATCCGGGAGGCTATCCAGCGGGAGCTGGCAAGGGAGGGGCAGGTATACTTTGTCTATAACCGGGTGCAGACCATTGATCGGATGGCTGCCCATATTATGGAGCTTGTTCCGGAAGCCCGTTTGGCAGTGGCCCACGGGCAAATGGATGAAAACCGGCTGGAAAGGATTATGCTTGATTTCCTCCACGGAGAGTATGACATACTCTTGTGCACTACAATTATCGAGACGGGTATGGAC
>JAAZHE010000066.1 GCA_012510855.1 Bacillota bacterium
CCGGGTGTATGACAGAACCGAAACAAAAGCGCGCCGCAAACACATGCTTGATCTATCCACATTCTGTGGATAACTTGTGGTAAACTATGTGTAGAACCGGGGGATAGCTGTGGATAGGTTGTGGCAAAAAGTTTAATCACCGCCTATGGCTGCCTGTATCGTTGGCAATCCAGGCGCACAGGCAGACCACGGTGACTATGTTTGTGGTAAACCTTGACTTGACTGAAGTGGGCAGTTGAGGTACAATGGGCATACAGCAGTAACACAGGCGGCCTTGTGCTCCCGATAACTATAGACTAACATAAAATTATACCCATGCCCCCGTAGCTCAGGGGATAGAGCAGCAGTTTCCTAAACTGTTGGTCGCAGGTTCGATTCCTGCCGGGGGCGCCACATCAGGTGTTGCATTTGGAGTCTCCGGGTGACACCTTTTTTCTTTCCTATGGAGCTGCACAGCGGTTAACGCTGGGCCTCCACCGGTTTTGTCCCAGCTTGGCGGCCGGTTGTGAGGTCAACTTTGCTGCCTAATTCCAACATCCACCTTTCAGCCTTATGGTTATCCAAGGCCGATACCGCTGACGAAGTCTTCGCGAAGCTGTTGACATTTCTCCTTCCTTCCTCCCTGGGAATGATGGTCCCGGGTCCGCCGACACAGCCTCCTTCGCAGCCCATGCCCTCCATGAAGTTGGCAGCCAGCTTCCCTTGTTCCACTAGTTTCAGCAAAGTCATGCATTCCTTGATGCCGTCACCGTGTACCGCATTGACTTCAATGATGGGATCGATGCGCTGTACTGCCCGGACGATGGCGGTAGTAACGCCTTCCGTACGGGCATAGATCCGCCCATCGTATGACGCATCCTCCATGGGAACGTCCTCTCCTATGGAGGATATGTCTACTTCAGCAGCTTTAAAGAGGGTCTCGGTCTCTTTGAAAGTCAAGACGCAGTCAACGGCATCCTGGAGCTCCGGCCTTCTAGCTTCTGCTTTTTTGGCTACACAGGGTCCGATAAACACCACTTTGCAGTCCTCCCGGGCCTTGAGCAGGCGGCCGAGGGCGATCATGGGTGAGACCGAGCGGGAGATTAGTTCTACCAGAGCAGGTTTTGTTTTTTCCACAAGGCGCATAAAAGCAGGGCAGCAGCAGGACGTGATCATGAATTTGTCGCCTCTGTGGAATCTTTCCACCAGTTCTTCTGCCTCCCGGGATGTGATAATATCAGCAGCCATAGCTACCTCGTAAACCCCATTGAAGCCTAGCTGGAGGAGTGCCCCCTTGAGCTTTGATGGCGAAACCTGCTTGCCGAACTGACCAACAAAGGCCGGGGCCAGGATCGCGTAAACCGGCTGTTCATCTCCATGCATTAGTAGGGAGGCTACCCGGGCAAAATCTGAGCGGGCTACGATGGCACCGGAAATGCAGCCATCGACACAACGGCCGCACTCTATGCAGCGGTTCCAATCTATGGTAACCCCATCCTCGGTATGGATAATGGCATCGGTGGGGCAGACGTGGGTGCAGCGCCGCCGGCCTTCCTCGCAGAACCGACAGGCATTGCGGATATGGGAGATGAAGGTTCCCTCATCAGTGAGGAGCAGTTCGATTCTTTGGGCGACTATGGGACGCCAGCTCTCCCGCTCTTTTTCATCGGCAAAACAGTCGGTCGTAATCTCATCGATGAGCCGTTCCTTGTCAAAGGGCTTTTGGCCGCTGCGGATAGCTTGGGCGGTCTTGATTAAAATCCGTTCGGTAAACAGCGACTTGTTCATGGTCTGATCCTCCTGCTCGCTGTGGAAAGCCAGCCTCTTTCCATTATTTCTTCCTGGATAGGATTGAGATATACATTCCTTTCAATGATATATTTCCCTGCCTTGTTCCAAGGGATGGACTTATTCTTGCTGCTCAGCTGGCAGGATTTCCACACCATGGGAAAAAAGAGTTAGTAGGATTTTGGAGAGGAGGTGGACCGGCTGGTGCCCCATCATGCGGCGTGCTGGACCGGACCAACTAGTGGAAGTAATTAGAGATGATATCACTCGAGGCAAGTTCAAAGCAGCAATATTTGACTTTGACGGAACCATCAGCCTGATAAGGGCTGGTTGGCAGCCTGTCATGTACTCCTATTTCGTTGAGGTGCTGGCGGCAACCCCCACCGCTGAAAGCGAGGAAGAGTTAAATCTGGTAGTTCGGGAGTTTGTCGACCGTTTGACAGGTAAGCAGACCATTTACCAGTGTCTTGAGTTGGTGGAAGAGGTCAAGAAGCGGGGCGGCAGACCCCTGGATGCCTTGGATTACAAACATGAATACCTGCGGAGGTTGTGGGAGCTGATTGCCGATCGGGTTCACGGTCTGGAAGACGGCTCCATTCCGCCCGTTGAAATGATGGTCCCAGGCTCTGTGGAGCTGCTGCGGCAGCTTCGAGACCGCGATCTGACCCTATATTTGGCCAGCGGAACCGATGAGCCCGATGTAATCCGAGAAGCAGCTGCTCTGGGGATATCGGAGTTCTTCAATGGTGGCATTTTCGGTGCTTTGGACCGATATGAGGATTTCAGTAAGGAGAAAGTGATTCAGCAGATCATCAAGGACCACGACCTCAAGGGAGAAGAGCTCTTGGGTTTTGGCGATGGTTTTGTGGAGATAGAAAACGTCAAGGCTGTTGGCGGTTATGCTGTTGGTGTTGCATCAGATGAAATCCATAAGGCTGGGGTCAATGACTGGAAAAGACAGCGCCTGATTGGCGCCGGCGCGGACCTGATTATACCGGATTACCGCCGTTTGCCGGATCTCTTGGCATATTTGTTCCCGCAGTCAAACCTCTGAATAAAGGGGGTCCACCTTCAGAGTGTGCACTTCAAGGGTACACGGGGTAATCCCTAAGCAAAGGGGATAGCTGTGGTTTGGATGAAGTTTGGGATTTTTGGCTTAGGTATCCTGCTGGGCAGTTTGCTCAATAGCTTTATCTCTTGGTGGCCGCATCGGGAAGAACATGGTTATGGGCTTCAAGCAGCTTGCCCCCATTGCGGTCATCCTTGGCGGGGGTTTGAGACTATCGCCCTGTGGGGCAGGCTGTTTGCCCAAGGTCGATGCCGCTATTGCGGTGACCATGTACCCTTGCGCTATGTTCTCGTGGAGGCTGCTACCGGACTTCTCCTTGTTCTGGCCCTTGGCCGGGCCCAAGGCGTCTTGGATATGATTCGGCTGGGTATATTCATACTGCTCTTGGTTCCCCTGTTTTTCATTGATCTAAAGCATCACCGTTTGCCTAATATCTTAACTTTGCCGGGAATAGCCTTGGGACTTCTCTTGTCAGCAAGTCTTGGCCAGATCAAGGCGGCAGTGTTGGGAGCCCTGGCAGGGGGAGGACTCTTGTTTATTGTAGCAGTCATCACCCGGGGCGGCCTGGGAATGGGCGATGTCAAACTGCAGGCCATGGTGGGAGCGTTCCTAGGCTTGCAGGGCATGTTGGTCTCCCTAACTATCGGAATTATTCTAGGGGGAGTCATCGGCCTTATTCTCCTAGCCCTACGTCTCAAAGGCAGGAAAGATATGGTGCCCTACGGTCCCTTCCTGATCACCGCGGCTTTGGTCGTGTCATTATTCCTCAAGACAGGATAATTACTCCATAGTAGCGAAGAAAAAATGGCAATTGCCTGCACAAAGGAGATTTATATAATTCGGATGGAGGTGTCAGATAGTGCCTAGTCTCTTGTGGGAAGACAAAGTTCGCACTCGATTGGCCGAGTTTCCTAAATTCATTTACGAAGCTAGCGTACCAATAACTGATTGGCAGGTGGCTAGGGCAGCTTGGGATCAGCGGTCCATTCCTGCCTTTAGCCCCGAGGATCTAGAGCCCTTTGAGCTGGGCGACAGGTGGGGAGGGCCCAACGAGTGGCGGTGGTTTTTCGCCAAGTGCACTATCCCCCCCGAGTGGGAAGGAGAGAAGGTGGCTATTTACTTGTTCTTCGGCCGGGAGGGAGAGTGGGAAGCTACCTCCTCTGAAGCTCTCCTGTACATTAACGGCAAACCCTTACATGGACTAGATACCAGGCACCAAGAAGTGGTGTTCCCGGCTGAGTACGTGCGAGGGGGTAGAGAATTAGACCTTGCAGTTAAAGCCTTTACCGGTATGAATGCTAAGGAAGGTGCCTTCACCCAGGCCAAGCTGGTGAAGATCAACCCGGGGGCGGAAGAGTTCTATTATCTCCTCCGAAACGCCTTTCGGGCAGCCCTTACCCTGGATGAAAAGGATCCGGTGTTTGTCAAGGTAGCTCAGTTTATCGATCGGGCCCTGCAGGCAGTAGATTACCGGAAGCCTGGTTCAGAGGCTTTTTACGCATCGGTGGCCAAGGCTTTGGAACAGCTGAAAGAAGATTTATCCAGCATTCCTGCCAGCGAGTTCCGGCCGGTGGTAGTGGGTGTCGGTCATTCCCATATCGATGTCGCTTGGCTGTGGCAGCTGCACCACACCAGGGAAAAGTGCAGCCGCACCTTCAGCACCGCCCTGCGGTTGATGGAGCAATATCCCGAATTCGTCTATATCCAAAGCCAGGCTCAGCTGTACAAATACATCAAAGAAGATTATCCCGATATCTACCGGCAAATAAAAGAACAAGTAGCGGCAGGCAGATGGGAAGCCAACGGTGCCATGTGGGTGGAAGCCGACTGCAACGTCACTTCGGGGGAATCCCTGGTGCGGCAGATCCTATTCGGCACTCGCTTCTTTGAGAAGGAATTCGGCGTCAAGTGTAATACCCTTTGGCTGCCGGATGTCTTCGGATACTCCTGGGCTCTGCCCCAGATCATTAAGAAGAGCGGTCTGGATTACTTCATGACCACCAAGATCAGCTGGAGCCAGTTTAACCGGTTTCCCTATGATACTTTCCGCTGGCGGGGGATTGATGGTACCGAGGTTCTAACCCACTATATCACCACTAAGAATAAACCGGGGGACAAGTTTTACACCTATAATGGATTTACTGATGCCGATGTGGTCAAGAGTGTTTGGGATCAGTATCAGCAGAAGGATATCAACAATCTGTTGCTTTCTGCTTACGGTTACGGAGATGGCGGCGGCGGTGTAACCAGGGAGATGCTGGAAAACGCCAGGGCCATGAAGTATCTCAATTTCATGCCGGAGTTCCGCTTAGGCAAAGCAGGTGATTTCTTCGAAGAGCTGGATGCAGCTGTAGCCGATGACCCGCGGCTGCCGGTTTGGCACGGCGAGCTCTATCTGGAGCTCCACCGGGGGACCTATACTTCTCAGGGAAGGACGAAAAGGGCTAATCGGAAATCTGAATTTCTCCTGTCCAATGCTGAGCTTTACAGCAGCTTAGCCCATGCCCTGGTGCCGGGATTCAACTACGCCCATGAGGAAATCAATAGAGCTTGGGAATTGGTCTTGGTCAATCAGTTCCACGATATTATCCCCGGTTCATCCATCGGTCCGGTCTATGAGGACAGCGAAAAGCAGTATGCTGAGGTCAAAGCGCTGGGCAGCAAAGTCTTGGCGGAAGCAGCCAATGCCTTGATTTCTGAAATGAATGTGGAGGCTGGGGAGCTGGTGGTGTTCAATCCCCTCACTTGGGAGAGAAGCGATCTAGTCCTCACACCTTGGCGGGATGATCTGGAGGGAGCTGTGGCTATCGATGACGACGGCAGCCGGCGGCCTATCCAGAAGACCGAGGTGGAGGGCGAAGCTAAGGCTATCTTCTGGGCGGAGAAGGTGCCTGCCAAAGGCTACAAGGTCTTTAAAGTAGAAAAATCGGCAATGCCCGGTTCGACCATGAAGGTAACCACTAGCAGGATGGAGAATGATTTCTTCTTGCTCACCCTCGATGAGTATGGGCGCCTGTCCAGGATTTATGATAAAATCCACCAGCGGGAAGTATTGGCTCCGGGAGCGGTGGGCAATGCTCTGCTGGCCTTTGAAGACAAGCCCATTAACCATGATGCTTGGGACATAGATATTTTCTACCAGGATAAATCTTGGGAGATTACGGATCTGCGGGAGGCTAAGGTCTTAGAGAATGGGCCTGAGAAGGCGGTTGTTGGGCTTAGGTGGCAGTTTATGGATTCCACCATTGACCAGAAGATTATCCTCTACCAGCGGATTCCCCGGATCGATTTTGAAACCGAAGTTGACTGGCATGAGCATCAAGTCCTCCTTAAAGTGGCTTTCCCCGTCAACGTCTATGCCAGCAAGGCCACCTATGATATTCAGTTCGGCAATGTGGAAAGACCAACCCATTGGAATACCAGCTGGGACTATGCCCGGTTTGAGGTGGTTGGGCACAAGTGGGCCGATCTTTCTCAGCGGGACTACGGTGTCAGCCTATTGAATGACTGCAAATATGGCCATGATATTAAGGACAATGTGATCAGGTTAACCTTGATCAAGTCAGGCATTGTGCCTGATCCAAATGCCGACCAAGGGTTGCACCGCTTTACCTACAGCCTCTATCCCCATGCCGGCGGCTGGTATGAGGGCAAGACCGTTCAAGAAGCATATAGCTTGAACAACCCGCTGTTTGCTGTGGCCGCTGAGAAAGCCGGTAGCGGGCGACTGCCTAGAAGCTTCGGACTGGTGGAAAGTGTCAAAGAAGGAATTGTCCTAGAGACGGTGAAAAAAGCTGAGGATACCGAAGATCTTATCCTGCGGTTCTACGAGTACGGCGGCGGTACGGTCCAGGCTAATATCACCCCCAATTTGCCGGCCAAAGAATTGGCGATTGTGGACTTGATGGAACGCCCCCTCAATGAGATAATCGATAATGGTCAATTGACCTTTACACCATATGAGATCCACACTGTCAAGGTCACCCTTGATAGGTGAGAATTCCTATAGAAGAAGAACCAGAGAGGAGGAGCCCTCTTAAGGGCAAACAGGTATGGTTTACGAAAGGTACAGAGAAATAGCCAAAGAAATGATCATGGCAGGGGTGAAGGCTGCTGACCCAACCCAGGCAGTAATGGATAGTGTCAAGGTTAGCGGCAATACATTGACCGTGCGCGGTGACACCTTTAATCTTGATGACTATGACAAAGTTCTGATGTTTGGCATCGGGAAAGCCGCTGCCCCTATGGCAAGGGCCTTAGAGCAGATTGTGAAATGCGACGGAGGTCTGGTGATCATAAAGAAGGGCGATGAGATCGGGGACGTAGAGGTAAAAAGCGTTCCGGTTTACAAAGCCTATCATCCGGAGCCCCGTGCGGAAAATGTGCAGTACAGCACCATGATTCTCGATCAAGTCAAGGCACTGGACCCCAACAGCCGCACCCTAATATTCTTCCTGATTACCGGCGGCGGTTCGGCCTTGTTCACAGTACCGCCGGAGGGAATCACCATTGATGAGATGTTCCGCATGAATGAGCTCTTGATGCACTGCGGTGCCACCATCTACGACATCAACACCATCAGAAAGCACGTGTCCCAGGTGAAAGGCGGCCGCTTTGGGCAGCTCTGCTCAGAACACGGAGCAACTGTGATCTCCCTCATCCTCTCTGATGTAGTGGGCGATGATCTCAGCGTAATTGCATCCGGACCTACTTATAAAGACAAGACCACCTTTGCTGATGCGATTCGCCTGGCAAAACAGTATGGCATCTGGGAAGAAATGCCAGAATCCATTAAGAAGCACCTGGAAAAGGGTCTTTTCCATCCAGAGATGGAGCCGCCCCGGGAGGTCCCTGCCAATGTCCACAACTACCTGATTGGCAACAACATGGGAGCTCTCCTGGCGGCAGAGAAAATCGCGAAGGAAGCCGGGTTCAATACAATGATCTTGACCAGCCAGAACACCGGTGAGGCCAAGTACATCGCTAAATGCATCATGGGAATCGCCAAGGAGATCCAAGATACCCAGCGGCCCATCGCCCCGCCGGCAGCCTTGATTATCGGCGGCGAGATGACGGTGACCTTCCGCTGGGAGGAGCGGGACGGCTTCGGGCCTAACCGGGAGTTTGTCCTGGCTTCGGCCATCGAGATCGCTAATCGGGAGAATATCGTTGTCGCCGGAGCCGACAGCGATGGTGAAGATGGTCAGGGTAAGTCTGGAGCCATCGCCGACTGCCGGACTGTACACCGTACCGAGCTAGATGCTAAATGGCATCTAGACAAACATGAGGCAGAAGCCTACTTTGACGCTCTGGGAGATTCCCTGGAGTTCGAAAGCCATACCAATGTCAATGACATCGATGTGGTGCTGATCGGCCCAAAGAGTGAGGGCTGAGGCGCTAAAATGCATTCAGAGACTCAATTAGACAAGGGGGAAGTCAAATGCTGCGAGGTGCACTGCTCCATCCCGAGATACTGAGCAGCTTGGCTAGGGCTGGCCACGGTTCCCGGGTGTTGATTGCCGACGGCAACTACCCCTTCTCTACCGGGGCAAATCCCGCTGCCCATCGGGTGTACCTAAATCTCACGCCGGGGATAGTCTCAGCTACCGATGTTCTAAAGGCACTGGTTACAGCCATACCTATCGAAGCAGCGCACGTCATGGTTCCCCCGGAAGGACCTGAACCGCCCATTTTCACCGAGTTTCGGGAGATCTTAGGTGAAGGGCTGGAGCTGCAGCCCTTGGGCCGGTTCGAGTTCTACGATGCAGCCCGGGGTCAGGATACGGCTCTGGTGGTTGCCACCGGCGAGCAGCGGATATACGCCAATGTCCTGCTGACCATCGGGGTTGTACCCCCGCCGGAAAGATAAAGGCTACGAACGTGTCATAGAGACCGTTCAATTACAAAGAATCCCTCTCGGTTCTGGAGGAATTAACTGGCAGCTGTCGAAGGGCTAGTTATTAGGCCTATTGCCATGAATCTAGTACTGGGAGGGATATGTTTTGAAGAGGTTGTTGGTCGGTGCGCTGGTGGTCTGCATGGTACTGGGGTTAGGTTCCCTTGCCCTGGCCCAGACCGGGAAAGTTTCGGTGGATCAGTGGTTTGCCAATCATGCATTCGATCCGGACGGTGAAGAAAAGGAGATCGAGGCTTCCGCTAGGCTGACAGGGATCAGCGGGGAAGTAAACATCTCAGACAAGCTGGGCGTTGCGGGCTCCTTCTTGTTCGGTAAGAGTGAGGATTTTAAGAATACGAAAGACCACGGAGAACTCAGCAGCATAAATCTCGCAATTCAGTACGAAGTCATTCCTATGGTCAAGGCCCGGGGCGGATTTCTAATCGGTAGCTACACCAGCCCGGAAGAGAAGTATGACATAACGGGTATCACCATCGGCGCCGCCGTAGATGCCGAAGTAGGTGACGGTATCGGGATTTTCGGAGAAGCCACATATGCCCCAATAGTAAATGCCAAGGTGGCTGACACTGATCTGGAA
>JAAZHE010000067.1 GCA_012510855.1 Bacillota bacterium
ATTCAAATTCCTCCTCTTAGAATTTTGGTTTGTCCAACTTCTATTCTAACTGAGGAATTTGTTAATGGCTCTCCTATTTTTTTTAGAAAACCATTTTTACACCATTATACGGACTCAACTCTGGCGGTTGTGGCTGTATTCTGTGTGATGGCCTTTGGGCTAGTTAATTATTCATATAGAATGCACTCCTTTCGCCAACCGCTGGGACCAGCCAACGTCCAGCAGGAGATCAGCTTGGATCTGAGGACAGCCGGGCCGGAGTCAACAGAAAAAGAGCCTGAGGGACTGGAAAAAGCCGGCATTGAAGGGACTAGTGCCGGTAGTGAAGCCAGTCTTTCCGGGCGCATTGCCCTTGGCCCGCCGCCCGATGAGCTGTTTTCCGACGGGGAGGCGGCTCCCCCCGATGGAGACGTTGAAGTGATTGCTGCCGCGGTGGGCTCCCGAGGGGAGATGCAGGGCGAAGTTGGTGCTGAGGTCTCCATCCCTCAGGTTAACCCTGCCAGTATGATCTGGCCCGTCTCAGGTCAGGTGGCTGTTGGTTACGGGTGGGTAAGGCATCCCGTGTACCGGGACTGGCGGTTTCATCCCGGGATCGAGCTCACCACCGCTCCCAATGCCCAGGTGGCAGCAGCCATGGACGGCCGGGTCCGGCGGATCCAAAGCGAACGGATCCAGGGGCTGTCGGTAACGATAGACCACGGCGATGGCTGGGAGACCACCTACCGGGGCCTGTCTCAACTTCGGGTTAGTGAAGGAGCCGCGGTCAGACGGGGGCAGATTATCGGTACGGTGGGAGCCGGTAGCGGACAGACTGGGCGCTTGGTGTTTGAAATCCGACATGGAGGTACGCCCTTAGAACCCCGTATGTATCTGCCGTAAGGATATTGACAAGAACGACGCTCAAGAATATGAAGCCTTGAGCATGTGGCAATAGGGGCTGCGGCCGTTAAGGCATTAGCTAGGCAAAAAAGCGAGGTCTTTTCGAAAATCAACCGAAGGGGCCTTGCTTTCTTTGTCCCTTCTTCTCCTCCTTCTTCTCCCCAGTTATATCCCACATCTCCACGCATATACATGAACTAACAACCCGCTGGGGGGGACCGGGGAATGAGGGATTATATCCGCAAGCGTGTTTTGGAGATCGGCATTTATATAATTAATACTAAAGCCACTGTGCGGCAGGCGGCCCGCGTGTTTGGAGTAAGCAAGAGTACGGTACATAAAGATATGACGGAACGTCTGCCCCGCGTCAATGAGGAGCTGGCTGCCCAGGTTAAGAAAGTCTTGGAGATTAACAAGGCAGAGCGCCATATTCGGGGTGGGGAAGCAACTAGGAAAAAATACAGAAAAAAATGTGTTTCCTGATAGTGTCGAAAAAACCCCCAATAACGGTCTCCCTTTGTCCATAAAAAGGAAGGACTTCCCATATCAGTGTAGAAATACTTGGGTACTGTTGAGACAAGCCCGATGGCGAGGGGTATTGGTGGACACTCAGGCAAGCTGTGGTTGCCTATATTGACGGACAAGAACGAGGCTGTTTGCCGGTGACTTTCGGAGAAAGGAGGTGGAGCTGCTGTTAAGGGGGCTTTATACCGGAGCAACGGGTATGCTTGTGGGGCTGCACCAAATGGACGTAACGGCTAATAACCTAGCCAACGCCAGCACGCCGGGCTATCGCAAATCAGACACCATCCAGCGGGCCTTTCCGACCTTGCTTATACAGCGACTGGAAAGGGTAGGAAGCCAAGGCAAGGTGCAGCGGGCGAATGTTGGGGAACTGGGGATAGGAGTCACCTTGGATGGGACATACACCAACTTCACCCCTGGAGCTTTGCGCCAAACCGATAACCCCCTGGATGTCGCATTGCTGGAACCGGAGGTTTTCTTCACCGTCGCGACGGGTGAAGGTTTGCGTTATACCAGAAACGGTTCTTTCCAGCTGACCGCCGGCGGTCAGTTGGTGGATAGAAGCGGCAACCCAGTGTTGGGGACCCAAGGTCCGATTTATATTCGCGGCACAAATGTGGTTATTGACCATGATGGTTACGTACATGTAGACGGAATGCTGGTGGACAGGCTGTTGATCACAGCTTTCACGGAACCGCAGATGCTGCAGCGAGAGGCGGGACAATACTTCGCAGCACTGCCGGAGGCCGGTGCCTACGTGCCGGAAGAGTTTACCGCCCTCCAAGGGCAGTTGGAGCAGTCCAATGTCAACATTGTCACCGAACTGGTCAAGATGATCAATGTCCAGCGTGCTTATGAAGCCAATCAGAGGGCGGTAAGAGCCGCTGACGACACCTTGGGAAAACTGGTAAATGAACTGAATGTCTAAAAGGAATGCCATAAATATCATGCTGCACCATCGGGGAAAAGTGAGGGCAGGACTGCAAGGCAGAGGCCCAGAGCTGCGGAACGACTGAAGCGGCTCAGCCGATGATTTCCCCAATGTAGTGCGGCACGGAGGAGGACAAGCTTATGATGCGTTCTCTGTGGACTGCCGCGTCTGGGATGACGGGCCAGCAGTTTAATATTGATACTATTGCCAATAACTTGGCTAACGTCAACACCACTGGTTTTAAGAAGAGCCGGGTAGACTTTCAGGATCTTCTGTATCAAACGGTTCGCTATGCAGGTACTCCGGTCAACGCCGGTGCTCAAATTCCCACCGGTATTGAGCTGGGTCACGGCGTACGGCCGGTAGCCACCCAGAAGATCTTCACCCAAGTTGGATTCCGCCAGACCGATAACCCCCTTGATCTGGTCATTGAAGGAGACGGGTTCTTCCAGATCATGATGCCCGACGGAACCATCGCCTACACACGGGACGGGTCCTTCAAACGGGATGGCGAGGGGCGGATCGTTACTTCCGATGGATTCCCTTTGTATCCAGAAGTTAGAATTCCTGAAGATGCGCTGAGTATCAATATCGGTACTGATGGTACTGTATCGGTCTTAACTGCCGGCAGCGACGAAACCACTAACTTAGAACAGATCCAGCTGGCACGGTTCGTAAACCCCGCGGGTCTCAAGAATATGGGCAGAAATCTCTTGGCTCAGACTGCTTCTTCGGGAGAACCAATTGTAGGTACTCCAGGCCTCGACGGCCTTGGTTCCATTGCCCAAGGCTATGTCGAGATGTCCAATGTGCAGGTAGTTGAAGAAATGGTGAATATGATCGTTGCCCAGCGGGCCTATGAGACCAATTCCAAAGCTATCCAGGCCTCTGACGATATGCTGCAGACAGCCAACAACTTGCGGCGATAGTGGGACGGCCGGGATAAGTGAGGGAAGTACAGGCTAGGAGGGGAGAACGTGGGTCATAAGGCAGAGCACGGCGCCAAGAGCCCCGGGGCTTCTTGGCTGAAGCGGCTTAGTGTGCTGCTGGCTGCAGTGCTGCTAGCTTTAGAAATTGGGTTTTCCTATCCCCTGTCAGCTGCTGTGCCGCCTAAGGCCACTATTACTCTGCTGTCCAGCGCTGAGGTGCAGGGCATCGACATACTCCTCGGTGATATAGCTGAGATTGAATATCACCTCGAGGAGGAAGATGCTGGGCTGAAGCAGGACCTAGCCAAAATACCTGTGGGACGGGCTCCCCTTCCAGGTAAATCCCGGAAGATCAACGTGGGGTCCATTGAGGTCCGCCTCCGTCAGGCGGGAATCCACCCCAGTACAGTAGCCATTATCCCTCCCCCAGAGGGAGAAGTCCTGGTAACCGCTGCATTTCAGAATATCACTGAAGAAATGGTGATTGCTGCAGTACGGGAGCATCTCAATGAAAACTTAGGCGACAGCTTTGAGATTGGAGTACAGGCTGCCAGCGAACTCCCCCTGGTTGTGCCTGCCGGAGAGGTGGAACTGCGTATCGATGCAGTGCCCTCTAGATTTGGCAGCTACCAGGTAGGGGTAATGGTTTATGTTGACGGCCGATGGTATAGAACAGCAAAGGTCCGGATTCAGCTGCAGCCCCGCCGATTGGCGGCAGCTGCAACGGCCGAAGAAGAATACGGTTCTTCAATCCCGGCTCAAAGCAGCCTAGATGTCAAGGGTGAGTTCCCCATCCTGGATGAGCCGCTGGATATGACGGCAGGTGGAGGGGGGGACCAGCCTATCTTGGTAAGGGTAGGCGAACCTGTGATCATCGAGGTTGTATCGGGGTCCATTAGGGTTGAAGCACTGGGAAGAGCCCGGCAGAGCGGGAAACTGGGCGATATGATTCGGGTAGAAAATGTTGATTCCCGGAAGATAATTACTGCCCGTGTTGTGGAGAAAGGTATTGTGCGTTTGGACCTTGGTCTTGGAAATTAACTGTGCTGCCGTTGGTCCATTTACGCCTTTAACAGAACATGTTGGCCTAGTTTGGTGACTTGGGAAAGGAGGGCCGACAGGATGGATAGATCGAAAGCCGGAAGCCCGAGCCGGCTCCTTTGCCTGGGACTTGCTGCTGCACTGCTTGTCTCTTTGGCAGTAGGCGCCCATGCTGCTTCCCTATGGCAGGATGGACAAGACTCAATCTTTTCGGATACCAAGGCCAGCAAGGTTGGAGATCTGGTGACCATTATCATCGTAGAGAGGACCCAAGCCAGTCAGTCTACGGAAGTCACCACGGGCAAAGACGCATCGACAGAATTGGGACCGGGCTTGGGCATCCTGGAATTTATAACCCTCGCTAAACTGGGTGGCAGCGCCGGCCGCACTGTCGGCAGTAAGAACTAGCAGGGCGGTAGCCTTTCCGCTAGGATGACCAGCCGCGTGGTGGAGGTTCTACCCAACGGCAATTTGGTTATCGAGGGAACACAGAGCCTAATTGTCAATAATGAAACCCAGGAGATCACCGTGAGGGGTGTCATTCGACCCCAGGATATAGAGCCGGATAATACAATTCTATCTACTTATATAGCCGATGCTACTATTTCCTATCAAGGCTCAGGCATTTTGGGCGCTCAAGATAAACCAGGGATCCTGACTCGGATCCTTAATTGGATTTTCTAATGGCCTGCCGCCGGATACAGGGGAAGGTGGGGAAAAGATAATGACATGTCGAGCTCCTTTAGTGAAATTGGTTTTCTTGCTGGCCCTGGGCAGTCTGCTTGCCTTTCTGTCGGCAGGGGCATCAGCTGATGGCCTGGAGACAGATGCTGAACTGCGGGAGCCAATGGTTGTTGTCGAACCCCTTAGGGAAGCTGTCACCTCGGTGCAGCCCACGGTTAGACTTAAGGACATAGCTCGCTTTGACGGAGTGAGGGAGAATCAGCTGACAGGTTTGGGTTTAGTTGTGGGCTTAGACGGCACGGGCGATTCCCGAGGGGTGGCAATTCGGATGGTTGCCAACATGCTCACTAGATTTGGAATAGATGTTGATGCCACAGACGTTCGAACCCGCAATGTGGCGGCGGTGATGGTGACTGCCAACTTGCCTCCCTTCGCCCGGATTGGAGACAGACTGGATGTTACTGTCTCGTCGATTGGCGACGCCAAGAGCCTTCAAGGGGGCTTCCTGCTCCAAACGCCCCTGAGGGGAGCAGACAACCAAGTATATGCAGTAGCCCAAGGACCGCTGTCCATCGGCGGGTTCAATGTCCGGAGCAGGGGCGGCCAGAGTCAGACCAATCATCCCACCATTGCCCGGGGACCGGGGATCGCCATTGTGGAGCGGGAGATTTGGGGAGAAGCCCTTCCCATCGATGATTGGCAGTTGAATTTGGTTCTCCACAGCGGCGATTTTACCACGGCTTACCGGACAGCAGAGGAAATTAATAACCGCTTTGGCCCTGATACCGCTTGGGCTAGGGACAGCAGTACCATCACCCTTAGTATACCGTCCGCCTATCGACAAAACGTGATCGCTTTCTTGGCGGAAGTAGAGGAGATTGAAATCGCCCCGGACACAGTGGGACGGGTGGTAATCAACGAGCGGACAGGTACAGTGGTCATTGGTCAATCGGTACGGGTGGCGACGGTGGCTGTTGCCCACGGCAACCTGCGGGTGAGCATCAGCGAAGGGTCTACGGTATCGCAGCCGCCTTCCTTGTCTAGCGGAGAAACCGTTGTTACCAGGACCAGTACCTTGAAAGTTGAAGAAGAGGGCGGTCAACTGATGGTACTGCCCGGTACAGCGACTATAGGAGATCTGGTAAATGTTCTAAACGCTGTGGGAGCGACTCCTCGTGACATTATTGCCATTCTCCAGGCCATTAAAGAAGCAGGAGCCCTGTATGGAGAGCTGGAGATCATTTAGCAGGTTCCTATAGGAAGGAGGCAGCGGGGTCCTTGGAGTTGAGGGTCCCAATAAACCATGAAGATAGATCACCTGCCACCTACCAATCCGCAAAGTCTTAGAAGGGCGCCTTTGAGACAGGAGAGCGGGGTCAAGGCAGCCTCGGAACCCTTTGCCCAAGCACTGCAAGGCGCGGTGGATGCAGCGGCGGCAAGAAGGCTGGATACACGTCTAGAGACAGTCCAGCGAAAAGCCCACTTACCTGGACATGGGGTCGGTGATGAAGGCCCGGATCTTGAGAAGCAAAAGCAGCAGCTCTGGCAGGCCTCCCAGGAACTGGAAGCCATCTTTTTGCAGCAGATGGTGTCCGCCATGCAGCGTACGGTGCCTCGGGATGAGGGAGTAATCCAGAGAAGCCAGGCTGAAGAGCTGTTTCAAGGCATGCTGGATGAGGAACTAGCAAAGGTAATGGCAGAAAGCGGCGAAATGGGTTTGGCGAAGGCCCTTTATCAGCAACTGGTTCAGTCCCTAGAGGAAAGGGAAAAGGCCAAAAATTCGGATTCGGAAGCCTGAGGCTCCTAGTCCTTTGTGAGGCGGGATGGGATTTGTGCCCATCCTATTTTTTTATCCTATGGATAGGCACAAGGATACAAGGAACCGCTCCTCCTTTCAGCAGGATTTATCCATACAAATAAGGAACTTTCATAGGGACCTAAAGGAGGCGGTGGAGTGAGTCAATGGGTACTTAGAATGGACAGGCAATTCCTATCCAGGGCCTGGAGAGCGGCAGGATGGCTTCTCTTCGTCTTTTTGCTTTTTACTCTGTGTCCGATAGCCTCGGGGAGTCCCGTGAGTGAAGCAGTTGCCCCTAAGGTCGGCATCTTTTTGGAAGAATGTCAATACTATACCACCGATGATAAGATCATTTTGGACCTACTCATGGATCAGCCCGTCTCCTATAACATGACTTATGCCGAGGCAGACAACCAAATTATTGTGGAGCTGCCGGGAGTAGACGGCGAGAATCTCTATGCTGATGTAGAAGTCGATGATTCTGTGTTATACAGGGTAACCATAGGTCCTCTAGTAGATGATGAGGTTGGAGGCGTTCAGGTGGTTTTATCCCTGAGGCACAAAATACCGGAGCCTGTAGCCTTTCGGGTCAGGGGAGGCAGGAGACTACTGGTTGAAGCGGAGAAGGAGTTTCGCCAGGGTTTTGAGACCTTTATAGTTCCGGGCCTGGCCTACGGACACTGGCGGAAAGCTACCCTTCAAGGACCGCTGTTTGTCAATTACATGCGGGTGGATCTCCGGCAACCGGGACTGAGAGTTGGCCCAGTAATTGCTGACCAAGGTAGAAAAATGGTCCATGAGCTAGCCGCTCAGTACGATGCCATCGCTGGAGTCAACGGCGTTTACTTTGCTGCCGACGGCCGCCCCTTGGGGGTGGTAGTAATCGACGGCAAGCTCATCAGCCCGCCGTATTTTAACCGGACTGCCGCGGGCCTTTGGGCCGATGGAACTGTGCGTATAGATAACGTCACCATTAGTGGTCAAGTAAGGCGGTTTGGCGATGCTGGAGACAGCGGCGGTGTGGGGGAAGATGTGCGGCCGATTGATGGAGTCAATCGGGTCCGCTATGCCGATGAACTCATTGTGTATACTCCGGACAGCGGTCTCACCACAGGGACTAATAATTATGGTTGGGAAGTAATAGTAGAAGGGAACCGAGTAATAGGTGTGGGGCAGGGGAATAGCACCATCCCCGAAAATGGGTATGTGCTATCTGGCCATGGCAACGCGGGCCAGTGGTTACGGAACCTGGAAATCGGGGATTATATAGAAGCCAATTGGAAACTGACACCGGATTGGCTTCAGGAGGGCGTGCTCCACGCCATCGGCGGCGGGCCCCGTCTTTTGAGGAACGGCGAAATTGTCATCACCGGCGAAGAGGAGAGATTTCAAGCGGATATTACTCAAGGTCGGGCGCCTCGCACAGCTTTGGGGGTTACCGCTGCCGGGGAGCTGCTCCTGGTGACAGTCAACGGGCGGCAGAGCAGCATCAGCATCGGGATGACCTTGGAGGAACTGGCAGAGCTGATGCTGGAGTTGGGTGCTGTTGATGCCATGAACCTCGATGGCGGCGGCTCCTCCACCATGGTGGTCCGGGGGATCGTGCTAAATGCACCTTCGGATGGTAAACCGAGGCCAGTGAGCAATGCCTTGCTGGTTTGGGCGGAAGCGAAGTAGAAGTACCCCCATGCAGTAGATTGGGGAAAATGGGAAGATGCTGGGGGCAGTTTGTACGTGCAGAAGGCGAGGTTTTGTTCTTGAAAAGATCGAGTAGGGATTGTGCACTAGTGCTTGCCTTGGCGCTGCTTGTGTTTTGCACCTTGGGTGGAGAATTAGGGTTTGCCGCTGCAGCGTCTAAAGTCCAAAGCAGCATTCAACCGGCGGTACCCTTTCCCCTGGAAGAACTGCGTCCTGGCATGAAGGGCATAGGCAAGACGGTGGCCAAAGGTACCGCCATTGAAGAGTTCCACGTGGAAGTACTGGGTGTACTCCAAGGGGAGCAGAATGTAAGCCAGTTGATTCTAGTCCAGGTCAGCGGAGATGTAATTGACCGCATGGGCGGCATAGCTTCTGGGATGAGCGGCAGTCCTGTCTACATCGATGGCAAGCTCCTGGGTGCCATCAGCTATACATTCAGTCTAACCGACCATCGACTGGGGTTGGTAACTCCCATCGGGCCTATGCTGGAGATACTGAACTATGACAGGAAGCAGACAGTCTGGCAGCTTCCGAGTGGCCGCTGGACTTGGGCCGACGGCCGCGGAGAAAAACGATTGGTGGGTGATTACTCCGTAGAGGAGGTTTATATAGCATCGGGGACCGGTGCCCAGGAACTGGTTTTCTACGATGCCGGACGGCTGTACGTAACGCCGGCGGCTGCCCCCATCTTGGTAGGGGGTATGGGTCCCAGAGCTAGGAAAGAACTGGCGGCCTCTTTTCAATCCTTTGGCATAGAGACAGTGGCGACCGCGGGGAGTCCGGCAATTGTCGATGTTCAAGGTGTCAAACTGGAACCGGGAAGCGCCTTGGCAGTTCAGCTTGTAACCGGAGATGTACAGGTTACCTCCTTAGGAACAGTGACTTACGTCGACGGCAATCAGTTCATAGGTTTTGGTCATCCCTTCCTAAATCGGGGCAGTGTAAATCTGATGGCCGGTACAGCGTATATCTACACCACGGTTAACAGCTTATCCATGCCCTTTAAGCTGGGCGCGCCGGTGCAGACTGTGGGGACCATCACCCAAGATCGGGGTGCCGGTGTGGGCGGATATGTCGGCAGATTGCCGGATACAGTTGATCTCCAAGTCAAAGTGACGGATCGGAATCTGGGAACAACTAGGGAACTCAAGGCCCAGATCGCCAATGAACCGGGACTATTGCTTTCTTTAGTATCTACTGCGGCGCTACAGGGTTTAGATCAGGGAATTGATCGGATTGGACCCGGTACATCTCGGCTCGTCTTCAAAATTACCGGAGAAGGATTATCGGGGCCCATCGTCAGGGATAACATGTTCTACAACTCCTTGGATATATCGGCTGTTTCTCTGGCAGAACTCCTGGAGACACTGCAGCTTTTGGTGAACAATGAGTTTCAAGAAGTCAAGGTGAACACAGTGGAGATCACTGCCCAGGTGGAAGAGGAGCGGCGGACGGCTGTGATTGAAAAGGCTACTCCCACGGTGACAGAAGCACAGGCTGGAGATATGGTGGATGTCGAAGTTGTAATTCGGCCCTATCGCGGGCAGCGGGAAACGAAAATTCTCCGCCTTCCCATTCCTGAAACCGCGCAGCCGGGGGCTATCCATGTCACCGTCCGGGGCGGTGGCCTAGGATACCCGTACTCAGAGGTGGTGCCTTTCCACGATGATGGGAAAGAGAAGGGGGACCCCTTTGAGCTTGAATCTATGGGGCCGCCCACCAATGCCGACAATTTCGAGAAGCTTCTGGAGACCGTTCTAAACCGGGAGAAGAACCACGAGATTGTTATGGAATACATCCCGTACTATGATACCTATGTACTCCCTTCGGCAGAAGAGAGCGAACCGATAGAAGAAGCGGAGGCAGAAGATGCGGAATCTGCTTCCGCTGACGATGAATCGGACCGGGTGGGAAGCATAAAGAGCAGCCCCAGTATTAGCTGGAACCAAGATGAAACAGAACCGGTGCGGGTGACTCTCCCAACCCGCTATGTCATCGAAGGGCAGACAACCTTCGAAATTGCCATTACCGCCAGTGACGGAACCGAGGAACCTGTCGGCACTGAGGGTGA
>JAAZHE010000068.1 GCA_012510855.1 Bacillota bacterium
ACCCATCGGCTCAGCAGACATGCTGGGCACACCAAGCAACGCTTCCGTTAAAACGGAAGCGCTGAAGCTCGACCTAGGTGATGGATCACCATCAATCGTCAGCAGCGTCTTGAGATTTCTCAGATTGCTGTGAGGCAGAAAGGAACAGCTGCAGACTTCCATCATTCCGCATTGCCTGGTACGTCCCCAATAAGGAGTGTAAGGATGTAGTTATGCCGTCAGCGGTGGAGATTAAGCTCTTGATCCGCTGCAGAGACTCCAGACTCTGCTCGGTTAGATCTACAAAGCTAGTTCCTATCCTGCGCCTCCGCCTGCGTCTTGCCATCAACTCAAACCTCCCCTCGTAGGAAATGACTCTCTTACATCAAGGGCCCACTACTGCCGCCTTCTTACCGTCTGCTCGGCGTAATCCAATAACAATCTAACTGCACGCTTCAAATCCCCTTGGTCTACATTGGGGACAAACTGGCGCACTATCGTCACCAGGCCCTCACTCTCCAAGACGGGCCTGGCCTGCAGGATGTGATCCGCGTGTTCTTCAACGAATTCCTTAACCTGTTTCAGGGCACTGGCATCACCAGCTTGCAGTTTACTCAAGACCATCATTAGAGGCTGCAGATTCTGGCTCAAGCTCGCAAGTTTCTCGAGGTTCTTAACCACTTGCTCACCTTCCCTTCGATTGTCTTCCCAGTGGTCCAACTCAAGATCGCTGACATCCCTCCAGCTGCCTGCTATATGCTATGTAGCATCAACTGAAGGGCAAATAGGAACGGAGGCCCATTTTGGTACCGTACACCTACTCGGGCCAAGCAGTTGCTTTACCCGAGTGGGATAAGAGATCCTTGACCGTGGTGGATTAAGCTGGAACAGCAAAACAGTTCAGGGAACAGTTACAGGACTGCTGCGCGGGGCAAGTTTAGCTAAAGGAAATCAACTGACAGGGAGCACTGGAGGGTTCTAAGCAAGCCAACGGTCAGAAAAAGAAAAGACCCGGGGCCTGATACCCTTTCCCGGGATTGTCCAAGAAATGGGGCGCTTATCCATGGAGGCGACCACGAGGCACCTTAGGTTTCGCCTTGGGTTCCCTTGCCGGGGACGGTCAATCCGTCATCCAACACAAGGGGTCATGGTTTTTCGAGACTCGGCTATTGCCCTAATTATGGCATATCGCAGTTGGGAAAGATCGTACGGCTTCTGCAGGAAAGAACAAACCGCCAAGTAGCCTCCTCTATCAACCGATGCTAAGGCATCACCAGAATATGCACTAGTCACGATTATGGGTACCTCTCTGAGAGCGGAGTCTTTCTGCATCCTCTCAACAATAGAAAACGTCGGTCGGGCACTGGAGAGAATCAGATCCAGGACCAAAGCATCAACTGGATTCCTTTGCAAAGCAAGCCATGTTTCAGCCTCCGATGCGGTCTCAATGCAGGTAATCCCAAAGGTCGCCAAGTAATCTACTACCACCTTACGAAGCACAAAATTGTCCTCAGCAATGACCACACATGTTGAGCTCAAGATTCACCGTCCTCCCTTAAATACACTGCGGGACATCGCCTACAACCAAGAACTTCACAATACTCTGACATATTCTTGCTGGTTAGTATTATCGACTGGCAGCCAAATTCCTGCTCACCCTTTCGCTTTTTTTCTACTTTTACCATTGCGGACGGTTCCTCTCTGCTGTACCTCCAGGGGCAGCCTATGAGGTCGGCCCGTGTATGTATGTTTGTATTGCATCGAGAAGGGGGATAAAATCTGAAAAGGGAGGGATAGTTATGCGGACCATGAAGTTAGGAGTATCAGATTTAGAGGTTCCTGTGATTGGCGTCGGCTGTATGAGGATCAATTCTCTAAGCAAGCGAGAAGCAGAAGCCTTTGTCCAGGCAGCTCTGGAACAAGGGGCCAACTTCTTTGATCACGCGGATATCTATGGAGGAGGTACCTGTGAGGAGATTTTCGCAGATGCCATCCATATGAACGACGATATCCGGGAGAGAATCATCATCCAATCCAAATGCGGAATTCGCAAGGGTATGTATGACTTTTCTCGGGAACACATACTCCAGGCAGTAGATGGGAGCCTAAGACGGCTGAAAACAGACTACCTCGATGTCCTGCTCCTCCACCGCCCTGACGCATTGGTGGAGCCGGAGGAAGTTGCAGAGGCCTTTGAGGAGCTGCACTCAAAGGGCAAAGTCCGATATTTCGGAGTCTCCAACCACAACCCTATGCAAATTCAATTACTGCAGAAGTTTGTCAAGCAGCCCATCACTGCCAATCAGCTGCAATTCAGCATCGCCCACGCCACCATGGTCAGTGCCGGCATTAATGTCAATATGCTCAACGATGCTGCAGTGGATCGAGACGGCAGTGTATTGGACTTCTGCCGCCTCCACGACATTACAATCCAGCCATGGTCTCCATTCCAATATGGATTCTTTGAGGGAGTATTCCTTGGCAGTGAGCGGTTCCCGGAACTGAATCACAAGATCCAGGAGATTGCCGATAAATACCAGGTTTCTGATACAACCATTGCGCTGGCTTGGATTCTCCGGCATCCGGCCAAGATGCAGCCCATCATCGGCACCATGAACATCGGCAGGCTCAAGGACTGCTGCAAGGCAGCGGAGATCCATCTTACCCGGGAAGAGTGGTATGAAATCTATCGGGCTGCCGGAAACACTCTGCCGTAATCCCATTTCCTTTGGATAGATTCATCAAACTGATAGCAAACAACCCATCTCCACTCTAACCCCTTGGGCAGAGGCATGTTGCTCCTCATCATCAGCAACCAAGCCTCTGCCCCTTCTCTATTCATCTCGTTGCAAAAACATCAGTTTGAGTTTCTCATACCTAAGGTCCCCCGGGTCTGCCACAATCCCCACACCAAATCCTCGAGAAATGCCGCCAGGTTATCCGAAAAGTCTCACAGCTTGGGGGAAAGACTCCTCGCAAAACTGACACCCAGCTCCTTTACCCTCGGGAATACTCTCCTCCTAATCGTTGAATAGAAGGAATTTTTATATGTAGCGAGAATGATCTTTTTAGTCTCAATGATCGTCCAAGTGACTGTTTGCTGTAATTAATGGTGCGAAGACAGATAGCTGTACAAATGATAGCAGCTATTGTGCGGTACATGACCAGGCAGATTGTGATATTGGGGAGGTGATAATCGCCCTGTCGTAACGGTGTGCATCAAACTGCCAGTAGTGTCGTTCTTGACAGGAAAGCAGAAAGCATGAGGAGGAGTCTGAGATGAATAATCTGAAAGCCTCAAAGATCTTTGCTCTAGTCTTGACGGTGGTACTGGTCCTCGGAGCCGCTGGAGTCAGCGCTCAGCGAATACCTCGAGAAGAAACCCTCTACATCGCAGGCCAGCAGTGGGGACCCCCAACTAACTTCAATCCCTTTGGCAAGGGCGCTATCGCCTGGCCAGTGGCCAACAACTCCCTGTACATCTACGAAACAGTCTATGCCTTCAATCTTATTACCGGTGAAATGGACCCGGTGCTGGCAGAAAAGTACGAGTGGATAGAGAATGATATGGTTCTGCGGCTCACACTCTTCGAAGGTACCCGCTGGCAAGATGGGGAGCCGCTGACTGCTGCAGATGTAGAGTACACCCTCAAGCTCGGAAAGAAGTATTCCCTCAACTTCTCGCCCTGGTGGAACTACGTTCTCGACGTAAGAGCAGTTGATGACCGCACTGTTGACATTATCCTTGACCCGGAGAAACCCCACCGCACCCTGGTGATGCAGGATCTAGGCAACATCTACATACTGCCCAAGCATATCTGGGAACCCATCGAAGCCCGTGATGGAACCATCCAAGATGATCCTAATCTAGAACCAGTCGGTTCCGGCCCCTATAGACTGTACAACTACACTCCACAGCAGATCACCCTCATTCGGGATGACAATTATTGGGGCCTTCGGTATTTCGGCACACCCGCTCCTAAGTACATCGCCTATCCCATCTTCAAGAGCAACGATGCAGGCAACTTGGCCTTCGAGCGGGGACAGATCGACCTCTCCCAGCAGTTTGTTCCCGAGGTCTGGAAAATGTGGGAGGACAAGGGACTGCCTGTGGGCACCTGGTTTAAGGAAGAACCGTATTACATGCCTGCCTCTACCCCGTCTATCTACCTCAACATCCACCGGCCCGGCCTTGATAATCCCCTGGTTCGGCGGGCCATTGCTTACTCCATTGACTATGCTAAGATCGCCGAAACCGCCATGTCCCGTTATTCACAGCCGGCTCGCTCCAGTTTGATCATTCCTTACGGAGTACCCGAGGCACGGTTCTTCAACGAAGAAAATGTGAAGAAATACGGTTGGGAGTACAACCCCCAGAAAGCCATCGATATCCTGGAGAACGAACTTGGCTGCACCAAGGGACCCGACGGCATCTACGTCCTGCCCGACGGCACCCGGCTTGGTCCGTGGAAGGCCGAATGCCCCTATGGGTGGACCGACTGGATGACCAGCTTGGAAGTAGTAGCTGCCTGTGCCCGTGAGGTCGGTATTGATATCCGGACAGAGTATCCAGATGCACCGGTCTGGACGGAGCACCATCAGACCGGCAACTTTGACATCATCATGTACACCCCGGCTGGAGGCCAAGGCCCGGCTCTGCCCTGGTCCCGCTTCCGGGAGGTCTTGGATGACCGGGATGTGCCGCCCATTGGCCAGACTGCTTATCGGAACTTCAACCGCTACTCGCATCCCCGGGTACCGGAACTCTTGGACAGAGCAGCCTATACCACTGACGAAGAAGAGCTGAAAGCCATCTACGAGGAACTCGACCGCATCTATATGGAGGATGTCCCCTTGATTGTTCTGGAGTACCGGCCTTGGGAATTCTACGAGTTCAATGAAACTTATTGGAAGGGCTTCCCAACAGCCGATAATCCTACGGCACCGCCGCAGCA
>JAAZHE010000069.1 GCA_012510855.1 Bacillota bacterium
CGTTGCGGCAAGGACAGCCTTAGTTGACAGTGCCCGAAAGGGTGAGGAGGCAGCGGCTCTTTTCTTGGCGGCATCCCGGCGGGAACTCTTTTGGCTGTCAAACATAAGCCGTCAAGCTGCAGGCAGAGTGCTGTCTGTGACAAAAAGGCAGAAGGGGGTTGAGGTGCAAGTTGGCCGGGAAGAGACAACACTGTCTTCGTTCATAAACCTGATCAGGGGGGTATTATCCGGTGGGAATCTGCGGGGAAGCGGCTTCAAGGGTAATTCCAATCAGCTGTTAATTGAGTATAGGTTGGGGAGGCCTTGAAAAATGGATCGGATATCAGAGAGATTAAAGGCGGCTTTAAGGGGTGAGGAGGGACATGCCCTTACCTTCCTTCTCATCAGCCTGGGGCTGATGATGGTCTTTGCAGTTGGAATCTACATAGTCTCCGAAGCAGCTGTCGCTAAGATCCGAGCTCAGAACGCAGCTGATGCGGCGGCCTTAGCCGGGGCCGGTGTGCTGGCTGACTGCCTGGACCTTCTGGTATTTGCCAATTGGATTCAACCGCTGTCTTGGCTGTTTGGTCCCTGGGGTTCTCCGGCTAACTTGACTATTCTGCGCCTGAAGAATGAAGTCATCCGTTATGGTCCAACTGCAGCCATTGCCCGGGCAATCCAGGTGGGGTGGACTAACAATAAGGCTATCATCATACCGGCTAATATGCCGGATCTAGGTGTCAGATATAGATGGCTTGGCCCAGTTCAAGATCGCCTGTTGGGACGAACAGGCAATCGGTTTGTTGAGTTGGCTGCTGTAGAGGAGCGTCTTCTGCCCAAGTGGGTTCAAACTTTCTTAGGTGAACAGACAGCTTTGGAGCTGGCTCTCAATCCATGGGGTTTTGCCCGGGGAATTGTCCACGGAAGCGGCATGCTATTTGCCCACTACTCCGGCGGCCTTGGAAGGATTGACTAGAGGTGGGAAAGCTATCGGGACTCGTGAAAAAGAAGATTGATAATGGATACGCTGCACTTAAGCGGGAGGATTTAGGGCAAGCGCTAGTTGAATTTGTGTTGATTGCCCCGATGCTGCTGATCATAATATGCGGCGTGCTGCAGCTGGCACTGTTTTGTCATGCAAATCTGCTAGTTCATATGGCTGTGCGCCAGGCTGCTGAAGTTTATCTCCAGGGCGGTAGTCGTCAGGTTATCCGAGATGAGGTAGTCCGTTTCCTTGAGCAATATCCCTTCATGGAAGGAAGAATTGTCAGTGTCAGGCTGGACACCAGCACCTTGATGGCCACTGTAGCAGTAGAATGCGAAGTTCCGGTAGTTCCTCCTATCAGAATGATGGGACGGCGGCCAACAGTGAAAGCTTCCATGAGTTTAGGCAGGGAGATCTTTGACATCAGCCGGCTGCCTCCACTGGAACTGCTGAATCTATTTAGAAAGCTTTTGCGAGGAGAGGTGTAGTTTGATGTCTCGGCTAGCTAAACTGGTGATAGTGTGCTTGGTTGGTCTTGGTATGGTCTTTCCTAGCAGCATGGGCCAGGCATCTTCAAATTTGCCCCGTCTAAATTTGCCTCCTATCGATACCCCAAAGATTTGGCGGGACATTGGTGAGCTCCGGGGCCAGCTTTGGGTCAGATACGACGCGATGCTGGCTTACATCGAATTTGGCGACGTTAAGGAGGATGATTACCAAACCATCGCCGGAGATCTCTTGCGGGGTGGATGGCGTAATGTCAGGGAAGAGTTCGACTTTGACCACTACTGGCTGTGGGCAGACGTGAGAACAATGGCGCAGATGCCCAAGGAGGTGAAGGTTTTTCTTTCTGCTCTATCATCAGAAGAAGCAAAGGTGCTAACTGCCCATCGGGGTCACTGGCAGGCAGCCATATACATTGAAGCCGAACGGGATCCGTCGTATACTGGGTTGGCCTATCTGGCTATCTGTACCCCAGCTTCTGGGAGAAAAACTCCGGATTGGAACTTAATGCCGCCGAGACAATTTGTTGTTCCTGGCTCCCAACTGATTGGGTTAGCTGTCGGCCAATTTGATGATTCTCCAGTGGAGATGTATAGTTTTCAAACGACCAGCTCAGTGGAAGCCGTAGTTGCCCATTTTCGGCGGCTCTCCCCGGACTGGATAATATACTCAGGCGGCATCCATGGAGCCTTTGGATTTAATGTCACTGACGCAATGAACTTGGTAGTCTATCCCGGAGAGGCCGAAGAAGAGGTTCATTATATTCTGACTCACCTACACATAGAAGATGAGGAGCTGTAAGGCATGTTTCGTCACAGGTTCCTGATCACTGCTATTCTCTTGGCACTCGTGGCAACTAAACTGACAAGTGTCCATATCCGCAGGCTGGAGGCCCAGGCCTTGGGACAAGGAACCCGCGTACAGGTGGTGGTTGCCAAGACGGCCATTCCTCGGGGTACACAGCTAAAGC
>JAAZHE010000070.1 GCA_012510855.1 Bacillota bacterium
GTGTATCATTGACGGCAAGGGAATCGTCGCTGTGGTTGGACTGCACCAGGACCAGAGGACTAGGGTTACCGACCAGACAAAGCAGGTATTGCGGATCACTGCAGAGAAGGTGTAAGCCGAGTGTCGGCACCTCGTTGTAAAGGTTTTATCCGTATGATATAATAAGATCTCGTGGAGGAGTGGACTTATCTGCTTATTTTGAGCTTTGTAGACTGCTGAAGCAATTAGCGAGGGCCGCTGGTCTGCAGGCCCCATTTCTTTATGTTACTTCGAGGGGAGGACGAATTTTGAACAGATTCTTGCGGGGTATCAGCCTCTACCTGCTGATTGCCATCATCGCAGTATCCATTGTAAGCAGCCTGTACCCTGGCGTAGATACCAGCCTTGAACTGGGGTATGGAGACTTTATTAACCAGGTAGAGAACGGACAAGTAAAGTCCGCACAAATGATAGGTGACCAGACAGTCCAAGGCGTTTTGCGGGATGGAACTAGGTTTTCCACCATTGTGCCCATGGGGAAAATGTCTGACATAGCTGATCTAATGATGGAACATGGTGTGGAGCTAAGGGCGGCACCTACCCCATCAACACCGTGGTGGTTGGCGCTCTTGCCCAATGTCATCACATTGGTAGTTTTTGTGGGCATATGGTTGTTTATTCTCAATCAAATGCAGGGCGGCAACAACCGGGCGATGTCCTTCGGAAAAAGCCGGGCTAGACTGCACACCGAGGATAAGATCAGAGTGCGGTTTAGTGATGTTGCTGGACTTGATGAGGCTAAACAGGAGCTGGCAGAGATTGTGGAGTTTCTCAAGCACCCCAAGAAGTTCCAAGAGGTAGGTGCAGAGGTACCCAAGGGTGTGCTGCTGGTTGGCCCTCCCGGCACCGGGAAAACGCTGTTGGCCAGAGCCGTGGCGGGGGAAGCGGGTGTGCCCTTCTTCAGTATCAGCGGCTCTGATTTCGTCGAGATGTTCGTCGGTGTTGGTGCTTCCCGGGTCAGGGATTTGTTTGATACTGCCAAGAGAAATGCTCCTTGTATAGTGTTTATCGATGAGCTGGACGCGGTAGGACGTCATCGGGGTGCCGGATTGGGCGGCGGCCACGACGAGCGTGAACAAACCCTTAACCAGCTGCTGGTTGAAATGGACGGCTTTGAGCCCAATTCAGGGATTATCATTATGGCGGCAACTAACCGGCCCGATGTGTTGGATCCCGCTTTACTGCGTCCTGGTCGTTTTGACCGCAAGATTGTGGTAGACCGGCCAGACGTTGTCGGCAGAGAGGCGATTCTGAGAGTGCACAGCCGGAACAAGCCGCTGGCTGATGATGTGGATCTAAAGGTCCTGGCTCGGAGGACTCCGGGTTTCAGCGGGGCGGATCTGGAAAACTTGATGAATGAAGCGGCTATATTGGCTGCTAGAGCCAACCGGCGCAAGATCCTGATGAAGGATTGTGAGGAAGCAATTGACCGGATACTCATGGGACCGGAGCGTCGGAATCGAGTGCTCACTGAACGGGACAAAAAGGTATTTGCATATCATGAAGCAGGTCACGCCGTTGTAGCCAACTATCTGACCTATTCCGATCCTGTGCACAAGGTCAGCATCATCGGCAGAGGTATGGCCGGCGGTTACACCATGACCTTGCCCACAGAGGACCGTTACGTTGTTACTAAGTCGGAGCTGATTGATGAACTGGTCCACCTTTTGGGCGGTAGAGCCGCGGAGGAACTGGCGTTCAACGAAATCAGCACAGGAGCTCAGAATGACCTTGAGAGGGCAACCAAACGGGCCAGACAAATGGTTACCGAGTGGGGTATGAGTGAGGAGCTGGGGCCCCTCACCTTTGGCAGGCAGCACGAAGAAATGATCTTCTTGGGCCGAGATATATCCCGGGAGCGCAACTACAGTGAGGAGGTGGCTGCCGCGATCGATCGGGAAGTCCGCCGCTTTGTGGAAGACGCATATGAGCGGGCTAAGGAGATTCTCTCTCAGCATTGGGATAAGGTCAATGAAGTGGTCGAAGCACTGCTGGAGCATGAGACTCTAGATAGAGAGCAATTCCGGGCCATTATGGGAGATGAGTATCGTCCCAACGCGATTGATCAAGAAGAAGATACTGCGGCAGTGCAGGAGCATCCAGAGCAGCCCGAGAGTGTAGCTGCTGTGCGGACAGAAGAACAAGGTGGCGCCAGACGTTCAGAAAGTGCCTTTGAGGGGAAACAGCCAAAACCGGCGGTGAATTAGAACGATGATTGATGCATGAGCCGAGGGAGTTGAGACTATCTGCTTTTACTCCCTTGGCTCTTCTTAGCTTGAGCAGGATAAGGCACCATTGTTGTATAAGTAAATAGAAGGCCACGGCAAACTTAGCTACATATCAATATCAAAATGATAAAGGTTTGCTGCAGCGGGGAAACTAAAGAACACTCCAGATCGCTACGGAGCCGGGAGGTTATCTAGCAGTGGGCAGACTACTTTTTAAGAACATGGCTTTCTATGGCTACCATGGTGTTTTTGCCGCCGAAAAAGAAATAGGGCAGCGCATCGAAGTCGATGTGGAAATGCACGGAGACTTTGAGGCAGCGGCACGGGCCGATGATGTAGAATTGGGCATCAACTATGTTGATGTCTACACCATCGTCAAAGACATCGTGGAGGAACAAGAGTTTAACCTGCTGGAAGGGCTGGCCCTTACCATCGCTGATCAAATCCTCGATTCATACGAGGTAAAGAAAGTGGTTGTTCGGGTCCGCAAGCCCCAAGCGCCTCTGGGCGGGCTCCTTGATTATATCGAAGCGGAGATAGTAAAAACCCAGTAATATTTTGGGTAATATAAGGCAACAAAAGAGGTGTTCCAGCCCGACTAGGTCGGGCGGAACACCTCTTCTTTTTTTATTCCTTGAGGCTCGGGTGTTTCTTAATAACCATCTGGCCTGTTGCCGATCTCTACCGGTATCAACATGCGCCTGCCGTTTCTCATCACCACAAACATAACCTTCTCTCCCGGCTCCAGCTCCTGGATCGCCTTTTGGAAATCCTCTGTACCGGTGATGGTTTTTTCCCCTACCTTGCGGATCACGTCATAGGATCTCAGACCAGCTTTGGCTGCTGGGCTGTTGGGGATTACTTCCACGATGATCACACCGTTGGTATCCTGCAGGTTGAAGTACCTGGCTATCTCTTCGCTAATTTCATTGTAATAAACACCCACCCAGGGTTGTGGAGACGTATCTCTGGTGACTTTCCCGGTGTCAATCAGTTCCTGAACGACTTCCTTTGCTGTGTTGATGGGTATGGCAAAGCCGATGCCTTGGGCTGCGGCATTGACGGCGGTGTTGATTCCGATGACCTCTCCCTCGATATTGATCAGCGGCCCGCCGCTGTTACCCGGATTAATGGCGGCATCGGTCTGCATCAGATTTTCGTAGACTCTGTATTGGCGCCTCTCTGTATCGGGAATGGTGATCTGGCGTCCCTTGGCACTCAAGACGCCAATGGTCACTGTATGCTCGAACTGTTTGCCATAGGGGTTGCCGATAGCTATTACCCACTCGCCGGGACGGCTCTGATCCGAATCGCCCAGTTTTACAGTAGGCAGCTTCTCCAGTTCCTCGGGCTTTTCGATCTGCAGTACCGCAAGATCCAGCTTGTAATCGGCTCCCAGAAGCTTAGCCTCAACTTCTCCAGTGTAATCAGGAGTAGTAATTCTCACCGTGATTTTCTGATTCTCTCCGAGATCCCCTACTACATGCTGATTGGTTATGATATGCCCTTCTTCGTCGATAATAAACCCAGTTCCCGCTGAGCGAGGAATCGTCTCCCCCGGCTGCATCGGGAAGGGGAACATGTCCCCAAAGAAAAATCGGAAGAAGGGATCACTGGCGAAGGGGTGTCTGTACTGCTGAACAGGCGGCCATTCAACAGAAATAAACACGACCGCGGGGCTCACCTGCTCGGCGATATCGGCAATTAGATAGGGGTTCATCCCCGGCAGTGGGAGGCTGCGGGAAGCCGCAGCACTCTCGGCTGCAGCCTCGGTAAGGAACCCTTCTGTTTCAGGTTCTAAAGACTTAGCTGCAGACAAATCCTTGGGAGAAAAGAAATCCATTACAAAACAGCCTGTCAGCACAACCGCTAGAGAAACAAGGATCAAACGCCAAGGACTGCGTCTTCTAAACATGTGGGCTCACTCCTCGCGACGAGATAGACTATACGTCACTGGCTCCCATACTACAATTATATCCCATGGGTTACCGGCTGTAAACGCAGCCTGTCAACTGCTTTGTATTAGTTTGGTTGACAATGCCTGCTGCGTTAGTATACGTTAATTGCGGGACAGGGGTGGTGATCGCAGTGCAAGCACGGATCGTAGGGATTCTCACTCGAGCTAAAGAGCAGGGCATGGATTACGTTTCGGGAGGAGATATTGCCAGGCAGTTGGGAATTAGTCGGTCTGCTGTATGGAAATACATCGAAGCCATTCGCAGTGACGGCGGCATTATTGACGCAGTGTCGGGGAAGGGATACCGATTGGTTAACTCAGAGGATCTCCTGCTGCCGGGGACAATAAATGTAGAAACCGATGTCATAGGGCGGGAGTATGTGTATTTGCCGGAGATTGATTCTACCAATTCGGAAGCAAAGCGCAGGATCCGGACCGGCTGTTCCGATGGGCTTGTATTGGTGGCGGAAAACCAGACAGCAGGCCGGGGCAGGATGGGGCGGCCGTGGTACTCAGTAGCCGGCAAAAACTTGTCCTTTTCCGTGGTGTTGTTTCCCGCTGGCTTACCCTTGAGCCGGGCGCCGCTCTTGACACCACTATCGGCGGTGGCTGTGTGCAGGGCCGTTGAGAGGGTTTCTGGCCTATCCATTGAGCTCAAGTGGCCCAATGATTTGCTGATTTCCGGCCGTAAAGTAGGCGGGATCCTGCTGGAAGCCGGTGGAGAAATGGACCACCTGCGGTATGCGGTCATCGGTATCGGCATTAATGTCAACCTTTCCCGGGAAGAACTACCGGAGGCTGTTGCCGATACCGCTACTTCTCTTTTAATCGCGGCGGGACAGGCCGTACCTCGGCGCCGGTTGCTGGAGGAGATTTTGGTATCACTAGACAGCTACTACACTAAGTTCTGCAGCAAGGGAGCCCAATCGATTTTGACTGAGTATGTTGAGTTGTGTTCTACCCTGGGCAAGGAGATTGCCTTCCTTTGGCACGGGCAGAGGCATTCAGGTCGTGCTGTGTCCATTGCTCCCGATGGAGCGTTGATTGTCATTACCAAATCAGGGGAGATGCTGACTTTAAGAGCCTGTGACGTGCACTGCCTCTAGGAATTGGGCATTAGTTGCTTTCTTAGAACGCGTCTTTTGACTTGTCGGATAGGGAACCTCAAAGAACAGAGTCCGAGGAACTGGAAGCCGGAGAGGATATAATGCTTTCCTCTGGGGGAGGTTAACCTTAATCAGGTTAGCTTGCTTTACAATGGAGGGAGGCGTCAAATGTCACAGAAGGAAAAGGAGCTCAAGCGGTTCGCTGAAGAGTACGGCTATGCACCCTTGGATGTTGAAGACGGGGTGCAGCTCCCAAACATGATGGGGTGGATTGGCGGGTTCGATTTCAAGATGCATAGAGCGAGAGTCCTGGAGGAGATAGCAGCTGAACTGGGTGCCGATGTCGGCAGAATTCCGGGTAGAGAAAAACACTAACAGCGACTGCAATCTAAGTCCTGATCGAAGCGAGTCTGCGGCATCGATCGGGACTTTCTCCGTTTTTGGGAAACATTCCCGTAAAGTGGTATGGGAATAGACTTGGCGCAGGGATAAGAGGTTGGTGCCAATGGCTGGGGGGTTAGGGGAGTGGAAGGAATTATAATGACCTATCAAGAAAATGTAATCGCACCTTGAAAAGGTCGGTAATCAAGAAGCAAACAAAGGATCAGAGAGGAGAGAGCGCTGATGAGAAAGCTGTTAGTCTTGTCCTTAGTATTGGCAGTAGTTTTCACCGCTGGGCTGGCCGCGGCTGCCGCACCCATTAAGTCAGTGATGGTGACTGATGTCGGCGGATTAGGAGATCAATCCTTCAACGATGCTGCCTGGCGGGGACTAAAGAGAGCCGAAGAGGAGCTGGGCGTCACAATTGGTGTAGTAGAGTCAACCATGATGACTGACTATGAAGCTAATCTGGCCAATCTGGCGGAATCCGGTGCTGACCTGATTTGGGCGGTAGGGTTCTTGATGACCGCCGCAGTTGATAACATAGCCCCTTTATACCCCGACATTAAGTTCGGTTTGATCGATGCTGTTGTGGATCATCCCAATGTCGCCAGTTTTACCTTTAAAGACAATGAAGCCTCTTACCTAGCTGGCGTTTTTGCCGCCTTGTGGAGCAAGACCGGCAAGATCGGATTTATCGGCGGCATGGACTCTCCTGTCATAGAGAGGTTTGAAGCGGGATTTAGGGCAGGAGTCAAAGCAACCAACCCCGATGCCGAGATCCTCATTGGCTATGCAGGCAACTTCAATGATCCGGGGAAAGGCAAGGAGCTGGCTTTGACCCAGTACAATCAGGGAGCTGACATCATCTACCATGCCGCCGGCGCTACGGTGCTGGGGCTTATCGAAGCTGCTAGGGAAACCGGCAAGTATGCCGTTGGCGTAGACTCTGACCAGACAGTCCTGGACCCAGAACATGTGGTGGCCAGCATGCTGAAAATGGTGGATAATGCCGTGTTTACTGGTGTGAAGGATCTGGTCAACAACCAGTTTGCAGCCGGCCATCGAGAGCTGGGCCTGGCCGAAGGCGGTGTCGACTTGACTTACTCCCGGGGTATTGAGATCCCTGAGGAAATCGTCGAGCGGGTGGAGGAAGCCAAACGGGCTATCATCGCCGGTGAAATCGTAGTACCCAGCACTAGGGCGGAGCTTTAGGAGTTCGCTGGCTGCTATCTCGGGCTTGTCAAGATAGAGCGGCAGCACGGCCCGATGCTTCTATGAGCATCGGGCCTTCCGGCGTTAGGCAGCGAGGCCTATAAAGGGCCTTCAGGAAGTCTGGCAGGAGTGAAAAAGCCTTGAGTGAAAAACTGTCACCTATAGTGGAACTGAAGGACATAACCAAGGTCTTTCCGGGCGTAGTCGCCAATGACCGCATCAGCATCAAGTTCTACCCCGGTGAGGTGCATGCCCTCTTGGGGGAAAACGGAGCAGGGAAGACCACCTTGATGAACATTCTCTACGGCTTGTATCCTCCCGATGGCGGCCAAATCTTTGTGCGGGGACGGCCGGTAGACGTTAAAAGCCCCACAGATGCACTTTCCCAAGGCATCGGCATGGTCCACCAGCACTTCATGCTGGTTCCTCGCTTTACAGTGGCTGAGAATATTATCCTCGGCAGCGAACCCAGGCGACACCGCTATTTCCTGGATATGGACAAGGGGGTGGCTGATGTTGAAGACTTAGCAAACCGGTACGGCCTTAAAGTAGACCCGAGGGCGAAGATCCAAGATATCTCAGTTGGTATGCAGCAGCGGGTTGAGATCCTAAAAGCCCTTTACCGGGGGGCTGAAGTGCTGATCCTCGATGAACCCACCGCTGTACTCACACCCCAAGAGGTTGAGGAGCTCAAGGAAATTACCGATAATCTGGCCAGGCAAGGGAAGGCCATCATTTTTATTACCCACAAACTGCAGGAAGTGATGGCCATGAGCCACCGGATTACCGTGATCCGTTCCGGCCGGGTAGTCGGTACAGTCTCTACCCAAACAACTAGTCCCGTAGAGTTGGCCCGGATGATGGTGGGCCGAGATGTGGTTCTCAAAGTAGATAAGGAGCCGGTTAAGACTGGCTCTGTTTTGCTGCGGATGGAAGATGTATGGGCCGACGATGATCGAAAGCTACCGGCACTGCGGGGAGTTAATCTGGATGTAAGAGCGGGGGAGATTGTGGGGATTGCAGGGGTCGACGGCAACGGGCAGCGGGAGCTGGCAGAGGTCCTGGTAGGTGTTCGTCCGGTTGAGCGGGGCAGCATCTACCTCCGACAGCAGGAGATAACCGGCCTTTCGGTTAGGGCCCGCAAGGATCTGGGCCTCGGGCACATTCCAGAAGACCGCCAGCGCTTGGGGATGATCCTGGACTTCTCCTTGGGGGAAAACGCAGTCTTGGGCAAGCATCACCGACCGCCTTTTACCAAGGGTCTAGTCTATGATTCGGCTGAAGTGAGAAATTACGGAGAGCGCCTGCTGAACTCCTATGATGTCCGGTCCGGAGGGGTAGATGTGCCGGGCAGATCCCTTTCCGGCGGTAATCAGCAGAAGGTTGTAGTGGGAAGGGAAATAGATTCCAACCCCGACCTGTTGATAGCTGCTCAGCCTACCAGGGGCTTGGATGTGGGCGCCATCGAATTTGTTCACCGGCGTTTGCTGGAGCAGCGGGCCGCGGGTAAGGGTATTTTGCTCATTTCCTTGGAGTTGGAGGAGCTCTTGAGTCTAAGCGACAGGATTGCAGTGATCTATGAGGGAAAGATCATCGCCCAAGTAGATCCCAAGGTAGTTACCGAGGAAGAGCTGGGACTCTTGATGACCGGAGGGCAGCTTGAGAAAACGGGGGTGCAGGGTGCATGATGACATCATTGGAGCAATTACAAGGAACCCAGGGTCATCGCTGGGAGCGGGTCTGGCTTTCCCTAATTGCCGTGCTGCTGGCGCTTTTAGTAGGTGCAGTGGTGATCCTGTGGGCGGGACGGGATCCCCTCTTGGCGTACCATGCCCTTTGGACGGCATCCTTCGGCAGCTGGCGGGGATTCGGCGAAGCCCTGGTCAGCATTACACCGCTGATCTTCACTGGACTGTCAGTGGCTTTCTGCAGCAGAACTGGCCTGTTCAATATTGGAGCAGAAGGCCAGTTTATTATCGGTCAGATGGGAGCAGCGGTAGCCGGCTATGTGATTACCGGGATGCCGGCGGTTATCCATGTACCCCTGGCCCTGGCTGCTGGTGCTTTGGCAGGGGCTCTTTGGGCCGGAGTGCCGGGGCTGCTTAAGGCAAAGCTGGGGGCCCATGAAGTGATCAACACCATTATGATGAATTATATCGCCCTATATTTTACCCATTATCTGGTGATCGGTCCCTTAAAGGGGCACAGCTATTTGCCGGTGACAAAGCAAGTTCTGGAATCGGCCAGGCTATGGAGATTTCTACCGCCTACCCGGGCCAATATAGGGTTTTTCATAGCCCTGGCCATGGCCGGTGTTGTGTATTTTATCCTGTGGCGGACAACCTTGGGCTATGAATGCCGGGCAGTGGGGCTGAATCAGGAGGCAGCCCGGTACGCCGGCATTAATGTTGAGCGCAATCTGGTGATATCGATGATGATCGGCGGTGCCTTGGCAGGTATGGGCGGCGCAGTTCAGGTGTTGGGTGTACAGCACCGCTTCTACGACTTGTTTGGATTTACCGGTTACGGATTCGATGGGATTGCGGTAGCAATGCTGGGCAACAATCATCCCCTGGGGGTTATAGCAGGGGCTTCACTCTTTGGCATTTTAGCCCGGGGCTCCCAGAACATGCAGATTGTTGCCCAGGTGCCCCAAGAGGTGGTGGGTATTGTTCAGGCGGCGGTGATTATTTTCATCGCGGCTGATTACATCATTCGCAGACTGGTCAGTTGGCGCAGCCCCCGGAAGGCGGGGAGGCCAGGGGTCGAGGCGCAATCTTAATGGGGAGGGATGCCGAGTGAATATACTGGATTTATTCAGTGCCGCGCTTTTAAGCTCTGCTTTACGCATGGCTGCACCTTTGATTTTTGCATCCCTAGGCGGTGTGTTCTCTGAGCGGTCAGGGATTGTCAACATTGCCCTGGAGGGTATCATGCTGGTGGGGGCCTTTGCAGGCATGTTGGTATCCTACTTTACCCAAAGCCCATGGCTAGGTGTGTTGGTTGCCATGGCGGCAGGAGCGGCAGTCTCTCTAATCTTGGCGGTTATGAGTATCACTCTAAGGGCGGATCAGGTAGTTACAGGGGTAGCCATCAATATTCTGGCTCTCGGTGTTACCGGTTTTCTGCTGCGGCGCGTTTTCGGGCACGCTGGACAATCCCCCTCCGTTGTCAAGCTGGCTGACTGGAATATTCCCATAATTAAAGACCTGCCGGTGTTGGGCCCTATTCTAGGAAAACACACTCCGCCGGTGTACCTCGCCTTTCTGGCCGCGGTGATAGCCCATATTGTCTTGTATAAAACCCCCTTGGGACTTAGGATCCGGGCTGCAGGCGAACATCCCCGGGCGGCAGATACCATGGGGGTCAACGTCTTCAAAATCCGCTATCTCTGCGTGGTGGTTTCTGGACTGCTGGGAGGCTTGGGAGGAGCGACCCTCTCCCTAGGTCTTTTGAGTTCTTTCGTGGAAAACATGACTTCCGGACGAGGCTACATTGCCTTGGCCGCCATGATCTTCGGCAAGTGGACTCCCTTGGGGGCACTGGGGGCCTGCCTGTTCTTTGGCTATGCCGATGCTCTGCAGATGCTGGCTCAGACCCTGGGAATTGCCATCATCCCGAGGGAGTTTATCCTCATGCTACCATATATCTTGACTATGCTGGTCTTGGCAGGTATAGTGGGACGGTCAGTTCCACCGGCGGCGGAAGGCAAGCCGTATGAGCGCTAAAGTAAAGCTGATTTGAGGCTGGCAAAGGGTAAGCTTGGCGGAAGAGGTGCGGGTTGTCCAGAGCCGGGGATAAAAACCTTGACGGATGAGGATGCCCTGTGGTATACTCAGACTTGCTTATGTAGGCAAAGAAGTTCGCGGGCGTGGCGGAACTGGCAGACGCGCTAGACTTAGGATCTAGTGGGTTTTACCTGTGGGAGTTCGAGTCACTCCGCCCGCACCA
>JAAZHE010000071.1 GCA_012510855.1 Bacillota bacterium
GTCGCAGGCCGAACGGTCCCCCAATGGGCGGATAACTCAGTAGGTTGCGCCGGCAGCCCCCGTTACAGGGCAGGGGTATCGCCCTTTGTAGGCGTTGGTAGAACCCAGCTAGCGGGGCCCAGCTAGGTGGGAGCTTACATAAGAGGCCGTACCCTGGATAAGTGGGATAGGCATCAGTCTATCCAATTAGGGTGGCACCGCGAGTATACAGCTCGTCCCTTTAGGGACGGGCTTTTTTGTTAGGCAAAAAAGGCAGCTGCCGACGGTGCCCTCCGCTCAGCAGATAGTCCCTGGCCAAGGCCTAAACTTCCTCCAACAGCTTTACCAACAGAGGAGGTATTTCCATGCTGAGAAACCTACAACCCAAGGCAAAAATGATGATGTGCGCCATCTTGGTGGCAGCTCTCATGGTCCTTATGGCAACAATGGGGCTGGCTGCCAAGGAACTCCCTCCAGTTAAGATCGGAGCGGCAGGTCCCTATACCGGTGATGTTTCGAAGATTGGGCTCGACGGCCTAAACGCCATCAAGATGGCTGTGGAAGAAGCCAACGCCGCCGGCGGCATCCACGGACGGAGAATTGAGATTGTCGAAGCCGATGATGCTGCTGACCCGGCTAAGGCGATTATCGTTGCCGAGATGCTGGCCATGGACCGCAATGTCATCGGCGTAGTTGGACCCATGAACAGCGCTACAGTCCAAGCTGCCCTTCCTACCTATCAGCGGGCGGGTCTTGCCATCATCAGCCAGTCGGCAACCTACCCTCAGCTGACTGAGATGGGATATAACGTCATGTTCCGCATCTGCCCCCGGGACGATGCCCAGGGTCCCGCAGCAGCGAGGTTCATCGTTGAAGAACTCAAGGCCGAGAAAATCTATATCATCGATGACAAAACCACCTACGGTCAAGGCTTGGCTGACCAGGTAGAGCCGGCCCTTAAAGCTGCCGGTGTCGAGGTGTTGAGGGGCCAAATCGACATGGCCGACCGGGACTTTTCCCCCATCCTCACAAGAGTTCGGGCTGCGGAACCCGACTTAGTCTACCTCGGACTTGCCAACCCGGCCCAGGCAGCGAGCTTAATCAAGCAGGCTGCCGGTCTTGGCCTTGACGTAACCTTCATGGGTGGTGACGGACTCAAGGAAAAGGACCAGCTGATTGACGGTTCCGGCGGATTAGCTGAAGGCATGTATGTCACCTCCATCGGCAAAGACATCCGAGAGGTGCCGGAGGCAGAAGCTTTCATCGAGAAGTTTGAAGGAAGATACGGTGCCATGAGCGTCTTTGGCGGACAGTCCTACGAGGCGGCCAACATCCTCATCGACGCAGCCCGAAGAGCAGCTGAAGCAGCTTCAGATCCTATGGCCATCAATCGGGAAAACGTGAGGAAAGCGATCAGCGAAACCAGTGGGTATAGAGGCATTCTGGGCTTCCCCATCGGCTTCGATGCCAAAGGCGATGTAGTCGGTGCTAGCATCTTTGTCTACCAGGTTCAGAACGGCGAATTTGTACCGGTAGCAGAGTACTCCGCCAGTGTGTCTGGTGAGTAGTTAACAGCCGGCAGCTCCGGCAGAGTCGCTATGGGCTGCAGGATAAGCGGTGCGGCCGCTATGGGAATCCAGGGGCGGCCGCCCCTCCCAAGGAGAGGTGTAGAAAATGGAACAGCTCATCAGCCAGATTCCACAGCAAATCGTCAACGGGATCACCCTCGGCAGTATATACGCCCTCCTGGCCCTAGGTTACTCCATGGTGTACGGCGTCCTGAGGATGCTCAATTTCGCCCATGGAGACGTTTTCATGGTGGGTGCCTTTACCGGTTGGGGCGTTTTGATGTTCTTTGCTAAAGATGGCCAGGTTGCCATGCCCCCGCTGGTTTTAGCGGCCATGGTCCTTGCTGCCATCGGGGTTACGTCAATACTGGGTGCCGCTATAGAGCGGTTTGCCTACCGGCCCTTGCGGGGCGGGTCCCGATTGGTTACCCTCATCTCTGCCTTAGGTGTATCCATTATCCTGCAGAATGCGGCCATGATCCTCACCGCTGGCAGGGCCAAGGCCATACCCGCGGAGCTCCTCATCCCTCAGGATATGGTAATTCGCCTGGCCGGAGCTACTATCTCAATAACCCGCCTGGCAATGGTCATCGTCTCAGTCATCACCATGATTCTCCTAGATGCTGTGGTGTTCAAGACCAAGTTCGGTCGGGCCATGCGGGCAACAAGCCAAGACAGCGAAGCTGCAGAGTACATGGGAGTCAACACTTCTAAGGTGATTGCCCTTACCTTTGTTCTGGGTTCCGCCCTAGCCGGACTTGCCGGAGTGATGATTGGACTTTATTACACTCAGGTAGACTATATGATTGGCTTTTCGGCGGGTATGAAGGCTTTTACAGCCGCCGTTTTAGGAGGTATCGGCAGTTTCCGAGGTGCTGCGGCAGGAGGAATGCTTCTGGGACTGGCGGAGAGCTTCGGTGTCCTCATCGCTCCCCCGGTTTATAAAGATGCAATTGTGTTTGCTGTGCTGATTCTTACTCTAATCCTCCGCCCCTCGGGGCTGTACGGGAAGCCCAGTGTCTCAAGGGCCTAGAGAACCTACCGATAGAATTCTAGAAAGGCGGGCATCGCCCATGGCTGTAGATTATAGGAAAAGCAAAGGTCAAAATGAGAAGGCTGCCCAGAACCGACCTCAAACGCTGGACATTAAGGAATCACTGACACGGCTGCGGAAGCAGTTTGGCAGTCACTACCAATTGGTGCGGATTCTGGTGTTTTTGGGCTACGCCTTGCTCCTTCCCATCCCCCTCATAACCCGGGATTACTACCTCATCCGGATAGGGGGATCGGTCGGCCTTTATCTCATGCTGGCCGCCGGTCTTTCCATCGTTGCAGGTCAAGCGGGACTCTTGGACCTAGGTTATGTGGGGTTTTACGCCATTGGGGCCTACGCTTACGCGCTGCTGGCATCCCCCAAGTTCGGAATCCACTTGCCTTTCATACCGGCAGCTCTCATCGGCATCATAACCGCTGTTGCCGCTGCCTTGGCAGTCAGCATTCCTACCCTCAGGCTCCACGGCGATTACCTAGCCATGGTAACCCTCGGCTTCGGCCAGATTATTCGCATTCTGCTCAACAACCTGGACCGACCCATCAACATTACCAATGGTCCCAACGGCATTGTGGCCATCGATCCGCCCCGCATCTTTGGGTACACCTTTGCCACCTTGGAATCTCAATACGTCCTCATTTGGGTTTTTACCATAGCTGTGTTAATTGGGGTATCCCGACTTGCGGGGTCCAAGATCGGAAGGGCCTGGAACGCCCTGCGGGAGAACGAGATTGCAGCAGCCTGCATGGGAGTTAACGTCAAGGGTTACCGGATAGCGGCCTTTGCCGGCGCTGCGGCCATCGCAGGCTTAGCCGGAGCCCTTTTTGCCTCGTGGCAAAGGGCTGTGTTTCCCCAGAACTTCACCATGACGGAAACCATCACCCTTTACTGCATGATCGTCCTGGGCGGAGTCCGGAGTATCCCGGGGATCATGCTGGGAGTCTTGCTCCTACAGGTACTACCTGAAGCCCTCAGGGCCTATAGCGTTTACCGCATGCTGATTTACGGCTTTGCCCTCACGTTGCTGGCCATCTTCCGACCCCAGGGTCTTGTAGGAGTTGGCGAGCAACTGATCGGCATCAATCCCAGAAAGATTCAGCCAACCAAGGCCGCTCTGGAGGTCGGAAGCGGCGGTGCTTCTTCAGCAGCCAAAAACGGAAGGTCAGCTGTAGGCCAAGTATCTGGTCGGCTAGACCTTAATACTCCCTTGAACCACATTCCAGCTTTGGAACTTGAGGGTCTAACGTGCAGTTTCGGCGGGCTGACAGCCGTATCCGACGTAACTTTAGCTGTCCAACAGGGGGAGATCCTGGGTATCATAGGGCCTAATGGAGCCGGCAAGACGACCCTCTTTAACTTAGTTACAGGTCTAATCCAGCCAACTAGCGGTGATATTCGTCTGTACGGAGAGTCCATTGTCGGCAAAGCCCCCCATGAAGTGGCTCAGCTAGGCGCCGCCCGGACTTTCCAGAACATCCGGCTGTATGAGACCCAAAGCGTTCTGGAGAACGTCCTGGCAGGATGCCACCTGCGCCACCCGGCTATCCTGCCAGAAATCCTCTTTCGGTCCAAATCCCACCTGCATAAGGAAACTGAAACCATCGGTTATGTGCGGGGGATCCTGGACCAAGTGGAATGCGGTTTGGCCCAACGCGAAACAGACCAGGTAGCCGAGCTTTCCTACCCCGATAAGCGACGGGTTGAAATGGCCCGGGCCCTAGCCACTGGAGCTAGGTTGATCCTACTCGATGAACCTGCGGCGGGAATGACCGCGGAGGAAATCTCTCAGCTAGCCCACGAGATTGTACTTCTCAAACAGCGGGGCTACACGGTGGTAGTAATTGAACACCACATGGACCTCATCACCTCCATATGCGACCGGGTGGTAGTGCTCAATTACGGTGAGAAAATCGCCGAAGGAAAGCCGGATGAAGTCGCCCAAAACCCAGAAGTCATCCGGGCGTATTTTGGCAGCTCTGCTGTGGAGCCGACTAACGCCCGCATAAACTCCATGACACGAGTACTCAATCCCGCACCGGGCGCAGCAGCCACGGAGACTGCCGCCAGTGCCCTAACGGGGGATGACATAGCCAGTGCCAAGCCTACGCCGCTCCTCGAACTCGCAAATGTACATGCCGGTTATGGACCGGCCAAGGTACTGCAAGGCATCGACTTATGTGTCTACCCTGGTGAAGCCGTAGCCCTCTTGGGACTCAACGCCGCCGGTAAGAGTACAACCCTCAAGACTATCACCGGTAGGCTCCGTCCAACCCAGGGAGAGATCTATTTCCTCGGCCAGCGGATCGACGGCCGTCCTACCTATGAGATAGTTCGAATGGGGATGGGCATTGTTCCCGAAGGCCGCCGCATTCTGCCCGACCTTACCGTTATGGAGAACTTGGACCTGGCTGCCGACTCCCTTCCCCGGGCCGAAGCTCTTGCCGGGATAGAAAAGGTCTTTGCCCTCTTCCCCGTCCTCGCCGAGCGGCGCTCTCAGCTGGCCGGCACCCTTTCCGGAGGAGAGCAGCAGATGCTGGCTATCGGCCGAGCCTTAGTCACCTCGCCCCGCCTCATCTGCATGGATGAACCCTCCATGGGGCTGGCGCCTATTATGGTGGAGCGGGTAATGAGTACCATTGCGGAGATTAACAAAACAGGCACCGCGGTGCTGTTGGTTGAGCAAAACGCGAGTGCAGCACTATCCGTTGCCGATAGAGCGTATATTCTTAGGGACGGTAAGATCACCGCCGCAGCATCGGCTGATGAAATGCTGGTGCACGGTTTGCAGTTGATGTAAATCGATCTACAGGCGGTCCTCCCTTGCCGCCCGCCCCGGCTGTATAAGCCTAGCTGTGTTAAGGAAATACTTTGAAGTGATACTACACGGCGCTTCGCCCAACCATAGATGGTGTCTGGATGTGCCAAAATCGTTGCCGAGGACTAGATCCGTCCTATATTCTATTCGGGAGGTAATGTGGTGGCAGAGGGCCGCAAGAACCAGTGCCCAATAGCCAATCTTTCTGAAGCAGAGGTGAAAACCATCACCGCTTGGGAACAGGAGCTTTCCCAGACCACCGGTCAGAAGATAGCATTGGTAGCTTACCGTGTAGAGTAGCACATGAAGCGGCGGGAACCTACATAGGAATGCAGGGCCCGCCATTTTACTCCATCTTGAGCTAAGCCATATTCGTGGCAACACCCTCGACCTTATCCCCTTTTCCGCGGCGCGACGGACTGGATGCAGCTTGCTGAGTCTGTTGCTCCTGTTTCAATCCACGCGCCCGCGTGGGGCGCGACCGTCCTGTACTGTAGCTTTGAGCGAGACAGGGCAGTTTCAATCCACGCGCCCGCGTGGGGCGCGACAGCTTTGCCAACAATAATCCCATGTCCACAACCGGTTTCAATCCACGCGCCCGCGTGGGGCGCGAC
>JAAZHE010000072.1 GCA_012510855.1 Bacillota bacterium
CACTGGCATTAGGCCTAAGTTCATGGAACGGTTTCAAGCCGCCGGCATCTGGTTGAGTCCTGAACTGTTCGGTGGCTTTTAGGGGGGCGGTAGGATGTTTTGGGTAGTCGTGGTGTTCGTCGGTGTCACCGCCCTGACCTATGGCTTACTCACCGTCAAGCTAGATGAAGTCCAGGTACAAAGGCGCCTTGACCGGGCGGTCTACAGTCCCCTTGCAGGTGGTGAAGCTAAACCCTTGCCGGGGAGAAAGCAACCGGCAGGGTTCTGGCAGAGATGGCAGGGACGCTGGGGCAAACTCACCGCGGTGGATTCCGGAGGTCAGCTGGAGCTTAGGCTTCACCGGGCCGGTATCCCCCTCAAGGCAGGCGAGTTTCTGGCCTTTAACGGCTTTGCGGGATTAGTGGGCGGTCTTGTCGGTGTTGCCGCCGGCCGGGGAAGTCTCCTTGAGACACTGCTCTTTCTCCTCGTGGGCCTGATCTTGCCGCAGCTTTACCTTATCCGCCGGGAACGGGCATCTATGGCGGCCCTTAGCGGACAAATCGCAGATTCTCTTATATTAATGGCCAACTCCCTGCGGGCAGGCCACAGTTTTTTACAGTCCTTGGAAATGGTTGCCCGGGAAATGGATCCCCCTATTTCCCGGGAATTCCGGCGGGCGCTCCAAGAAATGAGCCTCGGGATCCCAGTGGAAACGGCTTTGACTGCCATGGGCCGCAGGGCTGGCAATGAAGACCTGGACCCGATGGTGACAGCCGTCCTGATTCAAAGGCAGGTGGGAGGGAATCTGGCAGAGATCCTGGATGCCATTGCCGAGACTATCCGGGAGCGGGTGCGGATCCAGGGGGAAGTCAAGACCCTCACCGCCCAGGGACGCATCTCTGGGGTGATCATTTCTCTGCTGCCCCTGGCCATCGGTGTTTTCATCGGCATCCTCAATCCCGACTATTTACATGTGCTCATCACACACCCCTTGGGAAAGGTGATGCTGGCCGTCGGTGTTCTCGGACAGCTGGCGGGCATCGCGGCTATACGGAAGATCATTCAGATCGATGTTTGACCAAGCATGTTCACTCTTAGCCATGATCTCTATTGCGCGGCTCTGAAGTGCTGAGCCTATGGATAATTACGATGAACCTTTGACTAATTTAGGAGATGGAAAGATGCTGGCTTTATTGCTTACGGCAGTTGCCCTAAGCGTGGCACTAGCGGTATATCTCGTGGCTCTAGCGATCTATGAGCCTAAGAAGCAGGTGGAGGAGCGCTTGGGCAGGGTGCTTGGAGAGGAGACCGCCGTACCCGAAGTGCCGGAGGAGCCGTTTCTCCAAAGGGTGGTCATGCCTCTTCTATCCGAGATGAGCCGCTGGCTCATCAGGGTTACCCCTGTGGGGTGGCGGAACTCCCTGCGGCGGAAGTTAACTCTGGCAGGTAATCCCGGAGGGCTGGAGACTGGGCAGTTCCTGGCCCTTTACCTGGTTGTGATCGCTCTTGGAGCCTGCAGCGGGTCTCTTCTAGCCAAGGCTGCAGGTCAACCCGTGTTGACTGTAATCGGTATCGGCTTTGGACTTCTCATTCCGGATTTTTGGCTTAAGAGCCGGATTCAAAGCCGCCAAGGGGCAATCCAGAAGAGCCTGCCCTCCTTCTTAGACTTACTTACCGTCAGTGTTGAAGCCGGGTTGGGATTTGATGCTGCCTTGGCCCGGGTGACTGCCAAGGAGTCGGGGCCTTTGGCCGAGGAGTTTCAGCGGGTTCTCCAGGAAATCCGGATGGGAAAGCCCCGGCGTGATGCTTTGAGGGATCTGGGGAACCGGACTGAAGTCAAGGAGCTTTCCGGCTTTGTGAGTGCCGTGGTTCAAGCGGACTAGCTGGGGGTAAGCATCGGCAATGTGCTCAGGGTCCAGGCCCAGCAGATGCGCCGCTCCCGCCGCCAGCGGGCGGAGGAGGCGGCAATGAAAGCACCCATCAAGATGCTGTTTCCTTTAGTGTTTTTCATCTTCCCCAGTTTGTTTATCGTCCTTCTGGGACCGGCAGTCATCCAATTGATAGAGGCTTTCAAGGGCATGTGACTATGTCGGGCTAATCAGCTGCCAATAGCCCCTGGATAGGATGCCCTGCATGTGTGAAGACGCAGCTCGCTCCATAGCTAATAGCCAAGTTGCTGGCAGCAGAGATGACGTGGGGGATTCTCTGGTTCGTTAGATATAGCTTGCCTAAGAACTGGGTGGAAAGACGATGAACAACTTGATGCCAACCTGGAAAGGATCTGCTACCCTCAAGGAGAAGGTCTTTTTCATTCTCCTCCTGCTCAGCCTGCAGCTTCCCTTGCCCCAGCCCGCGCTGGCGGCTACCACTGTTTTCGGCAAGATCGACGGCAATGTCCGGTGGGCAGCAGAGAACGGTCCCTACATAGTTACCGGAGACATTGTTGTTGCCCCTGGGGCTACCTTAACCATAGCTCCCGGTACAGAGGTGCTTTTTCGCCGCTACTACACCTCTTACCCCTACACCAACCGGGGAGTACTGCGGGTACTGGGTACCCTAAAGGTGGAAGGAACTGAGGAGAACCCCGTCTATTTTGGTTTATCCCAAGACGGAGGTATTGGGGACTGGGGCGGAATTTGGGTTGACGGCTATTGGGGCGGCAAAGTGATCATGGAACATGCCCAAGTAGAATTCGCCCAGCGGGGCTTGTATGTCTCAGGAGGTAGTCCAGTGGTGAAAGACTGCCGCTTCAGCTCCAATTTTAGCGGCATTCATCTGGAGCGGACCAGTGATTTCCTGCTGGAGAGGAATATCGCGAGCGGTAACGATTATGGCATTTATCTGGATACCTCCCAGGGGACGGTCACCAAGAACTCTATCATCAGCAATTCATGGGGCATCTATTCTTTCCTGTCCCAAGGAACCGCCATTACCCACAATGCCGTTAAGAGCAATACCTTTGGGATTGTCATCGATGGAGGCCGAAGCGATATCATAGAGTACAACGACTTCAGCATCCGCCAGCCCAATGATTACGCCGTTTATCTAATTGAGGGCAAGCCTGCCCGCATCAATTACAACAACTTCTTCTATGACCCGGAGATTACAACCAAGCCCGGCCAGGTCTGTGGGTATATATGGAACGACGACAATGCCGGTGATGTCAATGCCAGTCACAACTGGTGGGATACGGTAAATCCCGCCGTTATTGAGGCATATATCATGGACCGGCGGGACCGCCCTTACCTTGGACTAGTCAATTACCTGCCCATTGCCCAGAGCCCCATCAGCGGCACTGCCGACGACATCTCCGCCCCCGTAGTGAGCATCAACAACCTGCCTCCTTTTTCACCGATAGCCGCCCAAGGGGACAATCAGCCCCTGCTGGCTGTTACCTACAGCTTATCCGAGACAGTAAAGGCTTTGTATGCCCAGGTAAGGGATATCTACGGGCTCATGGGACCTACAGGTGAGATTATATGGAGTCGGGAGTGGCGGGAAGGAGAGCTTCTGCGGGAAGGCCAGCATACTTGGAGCTGGAACGGGCGGCTCGCAAGCGGGGAAGTGCTGGTCGATGGGGTTTATCAGATCGAGATGACAGCTGAAGATCGGGAAATCAAGGGGTTGATGAGTAACACCGCCCGGGCTCGGCTGATCATCGACACCATTCCCCCTCTCTTGACCATCGATTTTCCCGGTGAGAATTATATACTCCACGACAACTCCATCGTGGTACAGGGCAGGGTGCAGGATGAAAACCTGATAGGAGGCCTGGTCTTAGTCTGGGCCAGGGACCTTGGGGAAAACGCCAGGGCAGACCTCAACGGGGACAACTGGCAGGCGGTGATTTCTAAACTGAGAGAAGGCCCCAACGCCTTGGAAGTAAGTGCCTTTGATGGTGCCGGCAATAGGGCAGCAGCAACAAGAACTGTCTTCTACGAGCCGGTACTGGACCTTTGGATCACAACTCCCACCAACCGCGCCTCCCAGGTAATCCGGGGGACTATCCGAGCGGCGTTTATTGGTGAAGTGGGAAGAGTGGAGATTGTGGTAAACGGCAAGTCCTATCCCACGGCCCTGACCCAGGGGGAGTTTTCTACCCTGGAGCCGGTGCCCCTGGTGCTGGGCAATAACGAGGTTACTGCAGTTGCCTACACCACTTCCGGGGAAGTCTTGGGCCGGGTGACGGGAGTAATTGAGTATGACCCCCTGTATGACATCACCGTGTCCCAGCAATTTCCCGGGGGGCTGCAAATGGTGTCGGTGCCCATGACGCCCTTTGATGATGATCCAGCAGCCGTTTTTGGCCCATCCCTGGCCCAGTGGGGCACTCTGGATGACGGTACCCCTGGCTATATCTACAGCGGACAAGGCCTGGGAAGGGTCACTCCTTACCGTGGGTATTGGTGGAAACCAGTCGGCCCCCGGACAATAACGGTCACCGGCAAAGCCTACGACCCCAGCAAGGGTTTTCAGTTTCCCCTGGAGCTGGGGTGGAATCAAATCGGCTGTCCCTTCCTGCAGCCGGTCCAGTGGGACAAAGTAAGATTTGCTGCCGACCAGGGGCGCTACCTTTCCTGGGAAGAAGCGGTGCAAGAGGGATGGCTGTCCCGGAGCCTCTGGACTTACCAGGAGGGGGGATATATTCCTACCAACACCCTGGAACCTTGGTCCGGGTATTGGATCTTGGCTCGCCGCCCGCTCCAAGTGGTAATCCCACCGGAGGCTGTTACAGCCGATGGCGGTTTCTCGAAAATGACAGGGGTTCCTGGTATTAAACCGAGGCAAACAGAGTTTTTGGGAGCAAAAGCCTTCGGTGAATACGGTGCCGTGGGCAGCGGAAACGGGATAAGTCTCGGCATCAGTCCTGGGGCGAGCTGGAGTTTGCAGTTGTCTGTCACTGCCGGCGAGAGCCAGGATCGCTACAACTACCTAGGAGTTGCGCCTGGGGCGGAACCGGGCTTTGATCCGGCATATGATTTGGAAAAGCCGCCTCCTGCGGAAGGACCTATCCTTTGGCTCGGGGGAGTCAGAGCCGGTGCCGGGGTTGGAAACGGACAAGGCGGCAGGAGAGAGGACAATGTCACAGCTGCCGCTTTGGCCGGTACAGTCTTGGCCTGGGATTACCGCTCCCTGGATGAACCCTTGATCTGGGATGTTTTTGTCGAAAACAACACCGCCGCCGATGCCGAGGAAGTGACCTTGAGCTGGATAGGTAATTGGGATGTTGGATCCTGGAAGTTAACCCTAGTTGAGCCCGGTGATGGCAGCGGCCTTGCCGCCGGAACTCAAATGCTTCTGCCGTCTTTTGGAACCATGACTTTTGCCCTGAGACCGGGAGAAATCAAGCATCTGCAGATTCAGGCTGTCTTTAGAGAGGCTAATCTATCTCTACAGGGCGTGCTTCCCTATCCAAACCCTTGGAATATGAGCGGTCCCTTGAAACTGGGGTATACCATCAATCAACCCGCGGTGGTGGAAGCACGGATTTACGATGTAACGGGAAGGCTGGTCCGGATTCTGCCGGCGGAGACAAAACCTCCTGGGCGCCATTACTTCTTTTGGGATGGGCGGAACGGCCGCGGCCGAGTTGCCGCCAACGGCCTATACTTTTACCAGGTGACTGCGCGGCCGGTGGGTGGAGGCAAGAGCGTTAAAGCTCAAGGCAGGTTGGTAATCCTCCGGTGAAGGGGAAGGGGACGGTGTCGGTGAACGAACAGGTTAGACAAGGGACGGAGCGCTTTTGGTTACCGCTGATCCTGGCTGTGCTGATCACTGCTGCCGCAGGATGTTCTTCCGGCGGCGGGACGGGCACCGGATTCTCCAGCATTGCCGGTACCGTTACGTATTACGATCTGACAGGACAGCTGGCGGTTCCTTCAGGGATCACCGTGGGGGTAACGGGTACCGACGCCTGGGACACCGAGGTAGACAGCGCCGGTGTTTATCAGATCAAGGGTATCCCCGGGGGCCTATATCGGGTCGTAGTGAAGGAAGTTAAGGATCTACCACCCAATGCGACCTTTATCACCGATCCCCCCGGGGGTGTGTCGGTCAAGCTAATTGCCGGCATCCCCATGGTGGATGTCAATTTATCTGCTGTTGCCATGCCGGGGCTTCCGGATCTGTAGAGATCAGGTAGTGGGGCTCAGTGTACTAATGCGTTATGACGAACAGATGTTTGTCAAGTCCTCTGGAGCATGGTACACTATGACAAGGAGGGATGGAATGGCCAGGCTGTTGACTGTGGTCAATGAAACCCGGGGCGTTATTTTGGGCCATCGGGTGCACGAAGCCGCTTCCTTCTGGGCCCGGGCCAGAGGGCTTCTGGGCCGAAGGAGCCTTGGGGAAGGGGAAGGGCTGCTTCTTTATCCCTGCTGGGCTATTCACAGCTACGGGATGAGGTTTGAGTTCGATGCCCTCTACCTCCATCGAGGGTACAGGGTAGTGCATATTATAGACAGGATGCCTCCCAACCGCCGGGGTCCCAGTATGAGGAAAAGGGCCTTCGCCGTCTTGGAACTGCCGGCTGGTACGGCAGCAGCCACCAAAACGAGGGTAGGAGATCAGCTGGCCCTCCGCCAGGGAACCAATCCCTTCGCCCCTGAATAGGATGGAGTAAGTGGCAAAAGGGGCGGGGGACTACGCATGGGAAAGCCGCGTAAGTATGCACAGGCCGGTGAACATGGTAAGCCTATGTCGGAAAAAGAAAGCCAACACGGGTTTCCCGCCGGGCTTACCCCTCGGGAAAAAGAGGTATTGGCACTGATCGCCACCGGTATGACCAATGCCGAGATTGCGGAACAGCTGTTTATCAGTCCGCATACAGTGAAAAACCATGTGACCAATATATACAAAAAGCTCAAGGTGGAGGATAGGACCCAGATTGCCCTGTGGGCAATCGCCGCCGGTTTGGTATCGGATATGCCGGATTGAGGAGACATGTAAGATTGACTAGCTGCAGCCTCCGGAGCTAGAGGAAGGACTTAACAAGCCCGATACGGAAACAATCCTGATAGTTGCTAAGTCCGGGGGGAATAGTGTGTTGGAATTGGAGACTTTGGAGGGGACGGTTGAGCGCATTACCTTCCGCAATGAAGAGAATTTCTATACAGTTGCCCGGTTTGCGGTGAAGGGGAACAGGCAGCCCATCACCGTTGTCGGCAGGTTCGTTTCCATTCATCCAGGCGAAAGCTTTAAGCTGCGGGGGGAGTGGACAACCCATCCCCAATACGGCCGGCAGTTTCAGGTTGAAGAAGTAGAGCCCATCATGCCGGTTACCATTGAGGGGATTAAGAATTACTTGGCCTCAGGAGTGATCAAGGGTGTGGGGCCGGCTATTGCCGATAAACTAGTACAGACCTTTGGCCTTGAGACCTTAACGATTATTCAGAAGCATCCTGAGCGGCTCCTGGAGGTAGAAGGCATCGGTCCGGTGAAGGCTGAGGCCATTCGGCAGGGCCTGGCAGAGCAGGAAGAAATTCAGAATGTGATGGTTTTCCTGCAAGGCCAAGGGATCAGCACTGCCTATGCCAACCGGATCTACCGCCGGTACCGCCAGAATGCCATCTCTGTCTTAAAGGAAAATCCCTACCGTTTAGCCGATGAAGTGGCCGGCATCGGTTTTCGCATCGCGGATCGCATTGCAAGCAACCTCGGAATCCAGCGGGAATCTCCCCAGCGGATTCGGGCGGGGCTCAAGTACACGCTGGAGCAGGCGGTCGAGACCGGTCATGTTTTCTTGCCCGCCGTCGAGCTGGTAAGAGAGGCCGAGAAGATTCTTGAACTTCCCTCGGAACTTATCCAAGGTGAGCTGAAGGCTCTGGCGGACAGCGGCGCTGTCAAGATGGAGGTGCTGGGAGGGGATGAAGTGGTTTATCTCCCCTTCATGCAGGCCGTTGAAGAGGAGGTTGCCCGGCGCCTGCGGGATTGGGCTCAGATGGCGGCTGCCCAAGATACCCTCCAGCTAGACCTACTTCCGGTGCTTACCGAAGTTGAAAATCAAGTCGGGATCAAGCTGGCCGAACAGCAGCGGGAGGCTGTGCTCCAAGCCTGTCAGAAGCCCCTCCTGATCATTACCGGGGGGCCCGGAACAGGTAAGACCACCATCGTCCGTCTGATCCTGGAAATGTTTGATGCTTGGGGCTGGAAGACCCTCTTGGCTTCCCCCACCGGTCGGGCGGCCAAGCGGCTGGCGGAGGCCACCGGCAGGAAGGCCCAGACTATCCACCGCCTCTTGGAATTTGGCTATGATGGGGACAGCGGCGGCAGCCTGCATTTCCGCCGCAATGCTGAGAATCCCCTGAAAGCCCATGCCGTGATCCTAGATGAGGTCTCTATGGTGGACCTGCGGTTGTTTTACCATCTCCTGCAAGCTATTGCCCCCGACACCCGCTTAATCATGGTGGGGGATGCCGATCAGCTGCCGCCGGTGGGACCCGGTCAGCCCTTCAGCGATATGCTGGCCGCCGGGATAATCCCCAGTGTACGCTTAACGGAAGTATTTCGCCAGGCTGAGACCAGCTTGATCGTATCCAATGCCCACCGCATTAACCGGGGAGAATTCCCCAAGTTGAACTCTCCCCGAGGAGACTTCTTCTTGATAGAAGAAAAGGAGACTGCTAATCTGCCGGGATTAATAGTCGACCTGGTTAAGAATCGGCTGCCCTCCCATTACTCCTTGGATCCCATGGAGGACATCCAGGTTCTGTCTCCATTGAGGAGAACCAAGGCCGGCACCGATGTTCTCAATAAACATCTCCAAGCAGCCATAAATCCTCCGGGGGCGGGGAAAG
>JAAZHE010000073.1 GCA_012510855.1 Bacillota bacterium
ATGGTCATTTCCACTTCATATTTGTCTTGGCTTTCATTGAACTTCTGGACAATCAGCTCCAGCGCTTGTCGGTCCGGTGTACCAGAGTGGCTGGTCCAGAAGGTGACCTTTTCTCTAGCCGCGGCTACCCCTGCCAGCGATACAACCAACAAAAGCGCTAACCATGGAGTTAATCTGCCTGCCCAACGACCTTTCATCGTTCTGAAAAACCTCCTTTGAGCATATAACCCAAGGTAGCATCGCAGAACCCAGCAGCCCTGACTCTAACCCTTCCGCCATCACCCCCTAACCTTGAACTGCCAGTATGCAGCATAATCGACGGCAGATTCTGAATTCTATTGCTATTCTATCTTCGGGATCTGCCATTTCCTTTCTTACCCGTGGATGTTCTGACAGGAAAATTGGAAGGGAAAAACAACTTATTCAGGAGCGGAAAGCAGAAGGAGAGTGCACAAAAAAGCCGACGGCCCCCGTCAAGGATGTATAACACTTACGGGTTGACCTTCGGCTCTTGCTCTTGAGCTTATATTCTAGGCTTTCTGGGGATTCAAACTTTACCCGTCACCAGCCCAGCCATCATCTAAGGAGGCTTGAGCCTGACCTTGCCTGAACTGACTTAGCTTACCAGCAGCCGGACTATGCTCAGCCGCCATCGGACTCCTCTTTGCGGCCGCCCAGCTGGCAAGCCAACTCGCGCTCTTGACTTGCATTTATTCATAGCGGCCTTGGATAGCCGCCAGCAGCGCTTTAGCTGCCAGCTCCGGTCCCGCTACTTCGAAACCTTTGATGCCTAGCTGGGTCCTAAGCTGCCCCACCTTTACACCTTGACCCATCATGATCTCCAGGTACTTGCGGGCCAGGCTGTGGTGCTGCTCCCGCTTCTGGGGCGCACCAAAAGGATTGGCGAAGTACGTATAGACCAGTCCCTGTTCGCTGGTGGTACCCTTGGATATCCTGGCACCCTGGCTGTAAACCTCCAGCGCTTCATCTACATCCTTGAAAAACTGCAGGTACGGCTGGTGTCTCGTAACCCGTTCATAGTTGTTGGCATATAAGAATATATCCACCGGCCAGCCTGCGATTACCTTCCCGTAGGGAGTGATGGGTATTACAATCCTGGCATTGGTCTTATGGGGATTCATAAAAATACTCCGCTCAACTTCAGCATAGGCATAGCCGGGCTGCAGGTCATCTAGACGCACGAAGGCCCCTATTTCCGTTCCTACTCCAACTACCCGTCCATCCCTAAGCTGCAGCGACCCCATATCATCGAAGACTACAGTTAGGTCCCGCAGGTGCTCATCGGCCAAAATCCGCAGGGCCTCTAGCGACTCTGACTTACCGGCTCCGCTGTCGCCAATGAGCACCACATTGGCACAGTGTCCGTCCCGCAGAACGATATTGGCCATGGCGCCGTGAATCGGCAGGTTACCCCTGTCGATTTGGAGTAAGTTGTGCAGGGTCAGTGCCATCTTCTTGAGGTAGCCGAAATAGTCTACTCTCTCCGACCGTCCAATGACCCCTAATATTACTCCGTTGGCCTTGTCTTCATAGTAGACAGTATCATCGGAACCGAGGATCTCCGGCTCAACGCCAAATACCAAGATGGCATCCGGCTTCTTACCCTCGATCTCTTCTGCCTCCGCCATTTCAAACAAGTTAGAAAGGCTAGTCCCGAGGCTGAGATAGCGCTTGTGGAAATAAATGAACATCAGGATCTCGCCCACTTTGGCCGGGTAGCAGACCCAATCCTCGGGATCGAAGACAGCCCTCTCCAAGGGATTGTATTCAACAGGCTTGAACATTCCCGAACGATAATTCCGCTTGGGATAATACACCAAAGGCGGCACAATAACCAACAGCTGAATGAAGGGAATATCCTTGAGGCCGGCATAGGCTTCGCAGGGCATCTGCCATTCCAAACGGGAGGTGAGAATCCCCACACCGGCGGCAGCCGGGAGCTGCCGATAAACCATAGGGACTCTTCCGGTCAAGTTGGCACAGATGTTTCGATAAGCCTCCAGGACCAGATCCTTCATGGTTTCATTTACCTGGATAAAGTGCTGGTGCCTCGTATAGGTATCGGTCCGCGGTCCGTATGCATCTTCGTAAATCAAGTAGCGCTCATGGCCTCGCCAAAAGTCGTAAAATTCTTCTACGAAATCATAGAGTTCCAGGCGCTGCTCAGCCACGGCCGCCAACATAGGCAAAGCCTCAATGACCTCATCGAGGGCCTGCATTGATAGGAACATGAAAAACTTAGTCAGAAGTTCAATATCATAGGGAAAACCGTTATTGCTCTCCTGGTCCTCCCGGCGAAAGTGCTTAATGGCTCCCAAGTGAGGCGAATCACGGCGAATCAGCCGGGCAACAAACCGTTTCAGCACCCGGTGGAATATATCGCTCTTAAAAAGGTCGGCAGGAACCCGACAAGGTGTTCGACCGATTATAATCCGGTTCTCATCAACTTCCGAAAACATACCTGTTGTGACCTCCTCGTTCGACACACAGTATACAAGGGGCCTAATTGCCAAAACTCCGACCCATCTGCAGTCCGCAGAACGGTCGGAGTAACCAACGGCTTGCCCCAAAGGTTTGCTTCATCTTAGCACTATCGCCAAGGAAAGTCAAACCTAATTTAAGGGGAATCATTCGCCATGTGGGCTACCATCCCCTGCGGCAGGACGCATGATCCGCTGGTGCTTCTCCCGCATTTCCTCTCGACTGGCAGCCGGCGGCCAAAGGTCCGCTACTGCATCTGCCCGCACCGCAGCTGCCAAATTAGTATATACAAAGGGATTCTCCCTAGTGAGACTTCCAATAAGATCCTTCACCTTATGCCTATAGGTTTTTCCCTGCACTGGACAGGGGCTGGGCATGGGTACATACGACAATGTCTCAATAAACTCCTTGATCTCCGCTTCCCGCAAATACACCAAGGGGCGGATCACCGTAATGTCGGTTTTATCTAAATAGGACTTAGGGAGGAAGGTTTGGATCTTGCCCGAGTACAGTTGACTCATAAGGAAAGTCTCCACTGCATCATCGTGGTGATGGGCATAGGCCACCTTGTTGTAGCCGTGAAAAGCTGCGGTCTCGTTAACCACCGCCCGGCGAAAATAAGCGCAACTTGAGCACGGATTGTTCCGACTTCGGCGAAGGGCTATATCAGCTATCTGGCTCTTGCGGACAATCAAAGGGACATTCAGCTGCCGACAATAATCCTCAAGGAGCGGTACATCCGACGGCTTCTCAAAGCCCAGATCTACATGAATTGCCCCCAGTTCAAACCGAAAGGGTGCGACCTTCTGCAGTACCCGCATGGCATAGAGGAGAAATGAACTGTCTTTGCCGCCGGAAAACCCCACCAGCACCCGGTCGCCATCCTCTAGCAGCTCAAACTCGACCACTGCCCGCCATACCTTTCTTGCGTAGTTCCTTGGTAAGACCAGCTCCACAATACTTCCCCCTACACTCCTGCCACCAGTATGAATCCTTTTTCCGCCCGCGGCCTAACTAAACTGGAAAGAACCGTTCCTCCAGCATGGCACACAAAGCATGATAGACCGGCAGATGGGCTTCCTGTACCAGATGGGTCTCGGAATACGGCACATTGAGCAGAACATCCGCGTAGTCCTTGAGGACCCCTCCCCCTTCACCGGTAAACGCCACAACCTTCATACCCCGGGCTTTGGCTACGATGGCAGCAGCCACTACATTGCGGGAATTCCCAGAGGTAGAAAGGGCCCAGAGGACATCGCCTTCTTGACCCAGGGCATTGACCTGTTGGGCAAAAATCATGTCGCCCGCGATGTCATTAATCACTGCCGTGCCGATGGCCGTTTGGGAAACCAGGGCGATGGCAGGCATGCCCTGCTGAAGTAGCCCCGCAATTCTCTCACCTTCAGCTCCCCCTATCTCAGCCAGCCGCTCTTTGAGGGCAGCCTCCAGCGGGCGTTTTTTCAAAAACCCCTTCAACAGCTCTCCAGCGATGTGCTCTGCATCGCTGGCACTGCCGCCATTGCCACACAATAGCAGCTTCTTACCCGATGCATAGGCAGCTTCTGTAAGTAAATATGCTGACCAAATAGACTCCCGCAGGGGCCTTAGGTCTTCGCGGCGAGCCGATAAGTCCTCTAGGTGGATCTGGGGATATGTCATGTACCTTCCCTCCCGTTTGCTTACCATCTTGACGTTGATATCATTCGAGAATAAGTATACCACAGGAGTTCTTCAGGCAACATGGCCCTGGAGAAATTACAGCCGGAGGCAGACCTCCGGCTCGATGCTTCTTATTCTTTCACACCCGACCTCAGAACCGGGGGCATTATTCACCTGCCAGCAAGCAGATCGCATCAGCGAAGATGGCTGTGTTTCGAAGCAGTTCGTCTATCGTTGCGTATTCGTCCTCCCGATGAATGTTCCGCTGATCCTCCGGAAATACCGGGCCAAAGGCGACAGCGACGTCTAGAGCCCGGGCATAGGTACCTCCACCGATGGCTAGAGGTTTTCCCTGTTGGCCCGTGTACTTTTCATAGACTCTAAGCAGTTGCTGCACCAGGAAACTATCCTCCGGCACGTGGAGACTCCGCTGGCTGTGTCCTACTTCCACCACTACGCCGAATTTAGCGGCCGCCGCTTTGATGGGATCCACTATTTCTGCCTGCTGTTTTGTCACGGGGTAGCGGATATCTATATCTATATAGGCCTGCTCATCTTGATAATTCAACACTCCGATATTCAACGTAAGAGCACCCGACACCGAATCGCTAAAGCCGATGCCCATGGACTGGCCGTTGGTTTCCAGGCCGATATGGGCACTCACCAGCCGGACCAGCTGAGTCACAGCGGTAGAATCCAGGGCATAACCGGCCTCCGTAATCTTGTCCAGCACCTGAAGCATGTAGGCAGCAGCATTGACACCCGACTGGGGAGTCGAGGCATGGCCTGCTAGGCCTGTGACTGTTAGTGTTAATACTCCGCTATCTAAGGATGCCTCAATCTGGGGATAAGGATCCTGTGTCAACGTCTTTGCAATCTCCGCCGCCTGCTCAAGGGCACTTTCGTCCCCGCTCAACCGGCAAGTACATTGGGCGGGAACCATGTTGGGCCGGTGCCCTCCCTGCAGCTCCAAGACCTTGAGCACTCTCCCATCTCCTGCGGCACTCGGCTTACCGGAGCTGAGGAGTCGTACGTGGACTATGCCTTTCTCCACATTCACCACCGGATATGTAGCATCGGGCACAAAGGCCATTGTCGGCATTTCATCATGCTTACAGTAATGCTGCATGCACCGCCAGCCCGATTCCTCATTGGTTCCAAAGATGATCCGAACCCGCCTCTGGAGTGGAATCTTTGCATCCATCACAGCCTTTAGGGCATAAAGAGCGCTGATGGTCGGACCTTTATTGTCGGTGGCGCCCCGCCCGTATATTTTCCCATCTTCCACAACACCTTCAAAGGCAGGCTTCGTCCACCCTTCACCGGCGGGCACAACATCCAAATGGCAGAGTATGGCCAGCATCTCATCGCCGGATCCGTATTCGGCCCAACCGACATACCCATCCAGATTCTTGGTCCTAAATCCCAACTTCCCGCTGAGGTCCAGCACGTACTCCAAAGCCTTGTTGACATCCTCCCCCAAAGGCATCCCCGGTTGGGGGGTTCCTTCAATGCTGGGAATCTGGAGAAGCTCCTGGGTACTTTTGATGATCTCCTCCTTATGCTCTTGAGCATATTTCATGAAATCCATATCCATCATCCTTTCCACCGCCAGTCTCTGCCGTTCAGGCTGCGGCTCGATATATTCACACTTGGGGGCTTTTCTGTCAGAGCGCGTTCATGGCGCCAAGATGCCCTGAGAAAGCCTTGGAACTGATGCAACCCACTACTTTTGGCCTTCAAGGGGAACTTACCTCGCTACCATACGGTCTTTATCGATGACAAAGTCACAGAATACCGTTGGCACTGCTTTCTGCAAAAGCTCCAGCATTTGGATACAGATGGTGCGGATCTCCCATTGGGCTGCTTGCTCACAGCGGACGGTGAATATATGCCGCCACTCCCTGAGGTTGGCGGATATGACGATTTCACTGGTCACCGCATTGGGCAGCACAAACCGGGCATCCTGGTTGGGAATACCTAGCTCCTGAAGTTCCCCATAGACCTTTCTGATCTCCTCCATGAGATCTTGAAACCGCTTTAAAGCATCCGGGTTGGCTTTGATTGTAGGAGGCACTACATACTCAAAGTTGCTCTCCGAAACGTACCGCTGTGACTGCTGAGAAAAGGATGCCAAGCGGTGCCGCACAATCTGGTGCGTAAACGCCCTGGAGCCGCCCTTTATGCGGAAGGTGGCATAGGCATGCTCCAGCACAGATAGATGCTCATTGCGAAGCAGCATGCGGATAAATCTCTGCTCGCTGCCGGGTTTGCTTCGATCGTGGGATAAATAGCAGGTGCGCCCCGCAAGTTCAATCAGCTTTTCTGCATCGGGGGTAATGGCCAAAAGCTCAACTTCTGCCATTTAGCTTCCCCTCCTTTCTAACTCCATAAGGTGCAGCGTGTAGTGCAAGTCAGGCACTTGTTACAGTATTCCACACCACCGGTGGTAATCCTCCGGCGAGTGCCGGGCCTTGCAATGTCCGAACCCGGCTCTACAGAGAACAAAAAAGGGCAGCCGGCTGAGCAGCTGCACCTTTAACAAGTTATATTCGTCCACTTCGTTCAAGGATACTACCTTACGCTCCCGGTATCAAGGAAAGGCCGGATACCCGAGCATCCCGCATCACTTCTACGTAAAACTCGGTCCCCATGGGTATGACTACGTCCTTCCCCTTGACAAACCATGCCCCAGCAAGGCCAATGGGGCCGCCAAGAAGGATGGCTCCCGCCATTCCCGCTCCGGCTGCCAGCTCCAAGGACTTGTTTTTCTCAGTGGCTTTTTCCTCCACAACTAAGGTTACAGGGCTTCCATCAATGGCCGCAAGGGTACCAAAATCTACCACGATGCGACCATCTTGGCCCAAGCGCTTGGCATTGGTAACCTCTTTGACCTTGCCGACACCTTCAGTACCCGCCGGGATCACGAGTCTGTCTCTGATGATGACATCCTCCATTACCCGGTATCTAACGGGGTCCCCTACCTTATTCTTGGAGCTGTCTAGTTCACTTAGTAATTTGATTCTCACCAAGGTCTCCTTGGGAACTGTGACTACATCCACATTGAGTTTATTTGTGGCCCAGACCATCATCAGCAGCTCGTTGGTACGGGAGGCTACAGACCCCGTCTGAGTTGTACCATACATAGCGGACTCCAGCCGATCCAACCGAGTGTAAAGCGGCAGATCCGTACTGACCTCCTGATATACCATCCATTCTATGGCATTTAACTTGAGGCTCAGGGAGTTCTCACTGCCAAGTCCACTGGCCAGGTAACCAGTTAGGTTGTCCACACGGACTAGGATAGGGCCTGTCTTGGTTTCGCCAAATACGTCCCTCTCCAGCCTTTCCAGCCGCTCAATCAATGCCCCGCCCTGTGCCTGTCCATACAGCATGACTTCCAGCTCTCTAATGCTCTCCAGCGGAGTGTTGGCTTGTGCCCACGCGGGTACAGCAAAAAGTCCCAATAAGCAAATCACTAACTTGAGGGCTATCACTTTTCTCATGGACCGACGCTCCTTCCCTACCAAGACCAATCATCAGCTTTTTCAATCCTTCAAAACTTGATTGACAGCTCAGCAGTGGCTATATTCTCCGACTTGCCATCTCCGTTCTCCTTCGCCTCGGTGAAGTCGATCATCTTATACCCTAGGACCAAAGCTGCCTCCTTCCGATAGTTGTATCCCAAACTCAGGCTGGTAGTCTTTTGGTTGTCATCGGAGTCCTCCAAAGACACTCCTGCCTGCAGCACCGATTGGGAATCCCAAGGCACTTCATGGGCTATATCAGCACTGGCCCCTCTGGCGGACAAGCGCCCTGAGCCCGGGTCCTGGTCGTAAATGAAGCCCAGGCTGACGCTACCTTTGGGGATACTGACCCCTACCCCTACTCTACTCCGCCTGGTGCTGTCGTCTCCTTCCAGCTGATCAATATCTACATACTCGTAATTGGCACGGAGCACCAGGCCATCACTGAGGCCGTACTCTAGACCTATGGAGGTTACAGTCTTCTCCGGCTCGCCGTTCTCGCCAATACTTGCTTGCCTCTCTTTTCCCGTACTCAGCATCACATCTCGGTACTGCACCGATACCTCGTACCCGGTGGATTCCTTGCCCTCGGTCCTGCCGGTAAGCAGCGGGTCAAATTGGGGTCTTACACTTCTATAGCTCGCGCCCACCTCAACATCCCCCAGCCTCATCTCAGCTCCAACCCGCATGGAACTAGCGTCTTCAAAATACGCTGGGTTTGCGGCGTACTCACCTAACACCCTCACCCCGGGGGTAACCTGAAGTCTTCCTTCCAAGGCCGTAACTGACCTGGCTTCCCTGGGTTCCTCGGAAGCCAATGGATCGTAAAAGTCATCGGCTTCGCCCAAGAGTGTACTTATGCTGACTCCCAATTCCCAGTCTCCGCCTCGAAGAACAGTGCTGTCAGAGCTGATCACGCTCCGCCGGCTGCTAAAAATGAACGGGTCATCGTTGTTGCTTCTGCCCAGCAAGGACCACCATTCACTCCTACTTTCAAAGGGATCAAGCAGAAGATCATAGTCAGCCACACTCTTGGCCGGCCGGATCACCCCAAGTGCCCGTAATTCGCTGTTGAAACCTTCCACCAGGCGGATGATAAGTTCCAGGTGCTCATCTGTCAGCGTACCCTTCCCAAGATCTGACTGCTTAGCTGCTGCGAACAGTTCCTCCAGAATCTCCTTTTCAGAGCCGCTGACTATGCTGTCACTGAGCTCCTGACCGCTGCCACCCATGTCATCCAGTCGAGACAGCATCCTGGCAATGAGCATGGCCATTTCATAGCGAGTTATGGATGTTTTGCTGTCAAACAGGACCTCAGATCTTGCCACTAGAGGCGTCTCAGCAAGGCTCTCTACAGCCGCGTAACTCCAGTGCCCCAAGGGGATATCAATACTCTGCACCTCTGTTCCGTATGCGGGCGCGTCAAAGCCGACCAGGCCTAAGGCTATGGCTACGATCAACCACACAACTAGTCTTTTTTGGACACCCACCGCTGCCCGCATCGGACCCCTCCTAGCGCGGCTACATCTGAACAACAAACTCTTAGCGACTCACCAACCCAGGTCCCCACTACTATATGATACCCTGCAATATTTCTCTACTCTTGCCAAAAAACCCTTTTAGTTGCCAACTAGACCTTTATTGCCAATTTGTGGCCAATCTAAACCCATCACCTATTACCTTATCCCTACCTCAGTGGAGCCTCTTGCTACGCTGCCTTAGATACCGCTCCGCCAGGATCACGGCTACGTAATCATCATAGGGTCGGTCTGGAACCTGCATACCGAGGGGTATCAGCCTGTACAGCAGGGACCGGCTACGGCGGCGCTGAAGATAACGTCTCCTTGCCTCTTGACTGGTGAGATGCTCATCCACAGCTTCAACTCTCTTTACCAGCCGGGTAATACCTTCCCTTTCCAAGCGTTCCAGAAACCTCTTGGACCCAGTTCTATCCCCTACCACCAGTACAGCAGGAGCATACTTCTTGGCCACCTCGGCCACCCGCTGCGCCAGGCTCTCGGCAGCAACAATCTCCTGTACCCGTACTAGCCCGCTTTCATCCAGCACTGCTAAGCCGCATTTTTCTGTTCCAGGATCGATGGCGATTACGTTTGTACTACCCGCACTATCCATCTTTTTCGCCACATCCTTATCAGTCCTAGATATATAACACCCCCGGGAATGCATCCCGGGGGTATTTTTTGCTCTAGTGATTCGGCTAAATACTAGAACTCAAACTTGAGACCAGCATTCAGCTCGTTGACAGTGTAGTTGTAGTCCGCGTTGTATGCCTCGACATCCAAGTACCGGTAACCCAGTTCTAGGTCAGCTACGTCATCGATCACCGGGTAGGTGAGCTTGACTTCGGCGATGGTGTCCTTCTCTGCATTCATGCCGACACTATCCTTTGCACCGCCGGTACGATACTGGTAGCTAGCCAGTACGTTGGCTGCGCCGAAATCCTTTTCAGCACTGATCCTATAGGTCATGAGCGGATTGACGTACTCCCGTTCATCTGACTCGGAGGTCCGATTCTCATAACCTACGAATCCTGTAATCGTGGTATCCCAGATTTCCACCGGATACTCAGCACTCAGTGCTACAGTGGATTCCGGAATCGCCTTGCCGCCTTCACCCTTCGCTACCCACTTGTCAGGATTGTGGTAGTCACCAGTGATAGCATTGGTGGTGTACTCGTAGCTAGCACCGAGCTTCAGCTGACCGAAAGTAGGCTCATAAGCCACCTTCATCAGGAAGCTGCTGTTATCCTTGATGTGCTTGTGGTCTATGCTCGCATACTGCCCGCTGACCGTCAACGGCATTCCGAAGAGGTCACCCTTCTTCGCTGTCAGCTTCATAGCGGTCACATCTTCAGCAGCTGCGCTAGCATTAGCATCCTTCGTCACGTAACCGCCGCCAACCTTCAGACCGAAGAGGTCGAAGTTGTCGGCACTCAGTGAGAGATTGGTGCTGTAGTCTGCAACATCAGCTGCAGTGAGGAATGTGTCGTATCCGTCATCAACTGCCTTATAGGTCACATCCCACTGCGGCCTGAGGTCTTCCTCATCCTCCGCAGGCTCTGGACCATAGGCTTTACCGACACTGATCATGTAGGCAGACTTTTCATTTTTCGTGTTTGCAAAGGCCACGGTGTAGTCGGCGAAGCTCAAGTCACCCCGCAGACCAATGCTGTACGCCCA
>JAAZHE010000074.1 GCA_012510855.1 Bacillota bacterium
TCTTTCCAACATTATTCAGCAGCTCCTTACTGCCCCTCCGGCTGCCCTGCCAAAGGCCGGGCTACCGCATGGAAATATCTAGCCTTCGCCAAGTTGTAATCATAGATTGCGTTAACCAGATCGTTCTTGGCTGACAGCACACCAAGCTGCGCATCTTGGAGATCATTGCTGGTAATCATATCCGCCTCATAAGACAGCTCCGAGAGCCGCAGCATCTCTACGGCCTCCTCGACACCTTTCTGGAGGACGGGGATTCGTTCTTCTGCTTCCTTCCAGGCGGTGTAACTCTGCTTGATCTGAAGGGCCAACCCTTGCTTGGCCTGCTCCAGCTGAAGCTTGAGTTTGGCAAGGTTGAGCTTTGCCTGTTCCAGAGTCAAAACCGGAGTGTAGTCGTTGTCAGAGATCTCAACATTCTTCTCTGCTACTTCAATTGCCAGGAGGAGCTGTTTGATCTCATCGCGGTTTGCCAAGGCGTACTCCGTATCCTTCTCAAGGTCCACCTCATGCGGCTCCACATCTAAGTCAATCTCCTGGGGCAGGATTGAAGCATCTAGGTCAAGACCCAGGGTCTGGCGGAATTTCATCTGTGCCAGCTCCAAACCGTGTCTGGCCTGGGAAACCCCGGCCTCGCTGCTTAGTACATTGCGGCTCGCCTTGATTACATCCAGCCGGGTTGCGGTCCCAGCTGCCAACTTTTTCTTAGCTACTTCCTCATGGCGGCGGGCAGACTCTAAACCTTCTTGAGCGATCTCCAAGAGATTCTGCATCCTGAGGGCGTTGAAGTAATCAGTCCTTACTTCCAAAGCCAGTTCATCTAGAGCTGTGAGATACTGCTGCTTCGCTATATCCAGGCCTGCCTGGGCCTGCATCAGCAGAACCGGTGACGGCTTCATGATCATTGCCGCCTCCGCCTGTTTGTACTGAAACTCGGCCTCTTCCACGGCTAGTTTAGCCAGCTTGAGCTTGACGCTGTTTTCCATGGCAATCTGTTCTGCCTCTTCCAAGGTTACATACTGGATTTTCCCTTCCTCAGCTAAAGCTGCTCCAGCCAAGGCCACCATCAACAGGACAACTAAAGACCAAGTCAACCAGCTTCGCTTTTCCATAGAAATCACTCCCATTTCTTTTCCCTCCGCCTTGTAATTGGCATCTATCTACTGAGCTGCCTCTCCACTTACGGCAGCTTTACGGCTTCCTCCAAAGAGCCTGGCAATTCTCCTGCCGAGTCCATCGACCAATGTGTAAACCACAGGCACTACTATAAGGGTGAGGAGGGTCGATGTGGTAAGTCCACCCATGACGGTATAGGCCAGGGGCCTGCCCAACTCGCTTCCTTCACCGGTAGCCAAAGCAAGAGGCACCAAACCGAGAACCGTGGTCAACGTTGTCATCAGGATGGGCCTCAGCCTGATTTTGCCGGCTGTAACAACTGCTTCGTTGCGCTCCATACCCTGGGCCCGCAGTTGATTGATGCAGTCAATCAAGACAATAGCATTGTTGACCACAATACCCACCAATATGATGGCTCCTACAAAGGAGACCACATTGAAGGTACAGCTGCCGATCAGCAGCCCCAAGATCACTCCCACCATAGACAGCGGCAGTGTCACCATGATGATGAAGGGCTGAACCAGTGACTCAAACTGGGATGCCAGGATCATGTAAACGAGGACGATTCCTAGGATCATGGCCTGACCCAGCTCACCAAAGGACTCGGTCATTTGGCTGTACTCACCGCCGAATTCTACTAGTGTCCCCTCCGGCAGTGGGAAATCATCTATAACCTTCCGGACATCCTCCATCACCACGTTGAGGGGCCGGTTGACGACATCTCCGGTAATGCTCACTGTCCGGCTTTGCCCGCTGCGGGTGATCTGGATGGGACTGGTGCTGTACTGAAGGGTAGCTACATCCTTGAGGGGCACCAAGGAACCTCTGAGGGTGGGAATAGGTATATTCCCCACTGCCTGGGGATCTCCCCGCCATTCTTCCCCTAAGCATACGGTTACATCTATCTCTTTTCCTTCACTGCGGAACTTGGTTACAGTGGTACCGCTAACCGCTGCCCGCAAAGTAGATGCGATCTGGGCAACTGAGATGCCCTGGGCAGCAGCTTTGTCCCTGTTGATCCGTACCTGGATTTCCGGGCTGGTTTCCTCAAAACTGGTGGTAAACTGCCGGGTCCCTTCGATCTCCTCAAGAGCCTCAATCAACTCTCGGGAAACCAACTCCAGCATGGCCAGGTCATCTCCCCTCAGCTGCACCTGGATAGGCTGGCCAAAGGCACCGGTTATCAGAGTGTCACCGGAGACGGCGATCTCCGCCCCTGGAATCTGGCTAGTGAACTGGTGGATCTGTGTCGCTATCTCACTTGTCTGGCGAGTCCGTTCATTGACGGGAATCAGCTGAACGGCGATACTAGCGCTATCTGCTCCGCTGGAACCAACGGCGGAGGTCACTGTGTCTATTTCCGGAATAGCAGCAAGGAAGTCCTCGATATCCCGTACGATCATATCGGTATCCTCCAGCCTCGTACCCCGAGGCATAGAAACCGATATATTGATAGTACCTTGGTCCATGGCAGGCATGAACTCCATTCCCACCGCAGGGATGAGCAGCAAGCTGACCACTAAAGTAGCAACAGCAATACCTATCGTTGCCAGCCGGTGGCGCAGCGCCCAAGCGACCAGGCGGCCGTATGCCTGCCGCATCTTGTCGCTCACTTGGGCCATCCACCGCAGCAGGGAAACACGGCTCTCGTTAGCATCGAACTTGCTGTTTCCCAGCACCTGGGAAGCTAACATGGGCACTAAGGTTAGGGCCACCAGGAGGGAGGCCAATAGGGAAAAGGTAACCGTTAGAGCCAGATCCCTAAAGATCTCGGCAGTCATACCGGAGATAAAGACCACTGGGACAAAGACAGAAACCGTTGTCAAGGTCGATGCCGTAACAGCCATGCCAACCTCTTGGGTTCCGATTACAGCTGCTTCTCTTGCTATCTTACCTAGCTCCCGATGACGGTAAATATTCTCCAAGACCACGATGGAGTTGTCTACCAGCATACCGACACCGAGGGCTAGCCCCCCCAATGACAAGAGGTTCAAGGTTGTGTTGCTGAAGTACACCATGACAAAGGCTGCCAAGATAGAGATGGGAATGGCAACGCCAATCACCAGGGTAGGTCGGATACTGCGCAGGAACACCAGCAGGATCGCAACAGCCAGCAGTGCACCGGTGACAGCGTTATTGGCAACTCCTCTAACCGACTCTTGTATATACACCGATGTATCCATGGCAATTTCCAAGGACAGGTCGCTGCCTAGATCTCGGTTCAGCTGCTCCACGGCCTCCCGAACAGCCTCCGCTACCTTAACGGTATTGCTGCCGGCCTCCTTTTGAATTGAAAGCATAATGGCAGGCTGACCGTTGTAGCGGCTGATGGTTGTAATGTCCTTGAAGCCGTCTATCACTTCCCCTATATCTGCAATGCTGACCAGGCCTCCGCCGGCGGTAGGCACCTTGACAGATCGGATTTCTTCAACAGCTGTGAACTCTCCCACTGTCCTCAAGGTATGTTCAAGGCCGCCATCCTGAATGGACCCCGCGGGCAGGTTAAGGCTCGCTGCCCGGAGCATTTGGGACACAGTGTCAATGGATATGCCGTGGGTAGCCAGAAGCCCTGGGTGGAGCACCACCCGGATCTCCCGTTCTTGGCCTCCGGTAACACCAACAGATGCAACGCCCTCCAGCCGCTCTAGACGGTTTACCACTGTGTCTTCAGCAATATACCTTAGTTCATAAGCAGGACGATTGCCCTTTAAAACCAGCTGCATGATGGGCATAGCCCCCGGATCGAACTTGACGACCAGCGGCGCCTCGGCCTCATCAGGCAGAAAGCTCCGCACCTGGTCTACCTTTTCCCTGACATCCAGAGATGCGAAGTCCATATTGATGCCCCAGTCAAACTCGGCAATGACCATGGAAGAGCCCCGAGATGAAACGGAGCTGATGCTCTTGACGTTGTTCACTGTAGCCAGGGCTGATTCCATGGGGCGGGTGACCAGGTTCTCCACCTCAAAGGGTCCCGCGTCTGGGTAAGTGGTAATCACTCCAATGACCGGCACCTCGATATCCGGGTACAGGTCGATGGGCAGCCGGGATAGGCTGATCCATCCCAGCACCACTATGATGCCCATGATCATCAAGCTGGTAACTGGGCGCCTAACCGCAAGTTCAGCTAGTTTCATTGCGAAATCCCCCGTTCCACCACCCGGACTAAAGCTTGATCAGTGACAAATTCTCTACCCCGGACGATTACTTCATCACCGGCGGCGAGACCCGATTTGATTTCCACAAACCCATCGGTCCGCAAGCCCACATCCACGGCTACCAAGTGGGCAACATCGTCCCTAACGACGTAGACTGCCGATCTCCCCTCCGCAGTAAACACTGCCCGCTCGGGCACGGCTAAGACATCTTCCACTTCCCTGACAATTACATGGGCTGTGCCGTACATACCCGGCTTGACCTTCCCGTCGGGATTGTCCAGTTCTACTGTGGCAGAAAACAGGCCCGTCACCTGATTTGCAGCGGGAGCAATGTTGGTGATGCGGCCGTGGAGCTCTAAGTCCGGCTGAACATCCAGCGTGACCATGACCTCCTGACCTGGCTTCAGCAAAATGATCTCCCGTTCGCTGACCTGCAGGTTGAGCTTGACTTTATCAATATCCACTAAGTTGATAACAGGCACACCCGCACCGGCCATATCCCCCACCTGCACATTAACCTGGTTGACTACGCCGGATATGGGGGCTTTGATTACCGAGTTCTCCAGACTCAGCTTGGCGAGGGCCACAGCCGCCTCCGCTTGGGCGACCCCGGCCCTAGCATTGACCAGGTCTTCCTCTCTGGCCCCTTTGCGAACCAGTTCTAGTGTCTTCTCTGCTGTAAGCTTCTGGGCTTTGGCCACTTCATACTGGGCCTTTACAGCATCCCATTCCTGACCCGTCATGACTCCGGCTTCGTGAAGCTTCGCTGCCCGCTCATAGGTCAAGCGTGCATTCTCGTACCCAGCTTGTGCTTGCTTCAGAGCAGCCTCTGCCTGTTCAATCTCCTCAGGCCTGGCTCCAGCTTCTACCTTGGCCAATGTTGCCCGAGCCCCAGCTAACGCGGCCTCTGCCTGTTTGAGCTGCAGGGTCAGCTCATCGGTTTCCAGTCTAACCAAGACATCACCGGCCTCGACTCTCTGACCCACCTCCACTGGGACTTCTGCTACCCTACCGGGAACTTTGGGAACAACATTAACCTGTGCCCAAGGGCTGAAAACTCCGTGGAGGGACACCCGTTCCTGCATTTTTCTGTGGGCAGCCGCAGCAA
>JAAZHE010000075.1 GCA_012510855.1 Bacillota bacterium
CACGCGTTTTTCCTGCCACCGCCTACCAAAACTTTACGCTAACGAGGTGACTACTCTTTACTATGCAGACCCTCAAGTTTTTGCCACTAGGTATTCTACCACCTTCTGGAGAGCCAGCTCTACATGTTCTTTGCACAGCCCGCCTTGCAGGTATGCTATATACGGAGGCCGCAGCGGACCATCGGCACTCAATTCGATGGAAGAACCTTGGATGAAAGTGCCCCCAGCCATAATCACAGGGTCTTCATACCCAGGCATGTCTCCCGGCACCGGCTGAACAAAGCTATCTACAGGAGAGGCTGCCTGAATTCCCTGACAGAAGGCTAGCAGTGCTTCCTTGGTTGACATCTCTATAGCCTGTACAATATCGCCTCTGGGCGCATTCCATCGGGGGGACACTGGATATCCGATGTCTTCCATGACCTTGGCTGCCAGCACGGCTCCAGCCAGCGCTTCGCCTACCGCGTGGGGGGCCATCCACAATCCTTGTAGGATCCAGCGATTTAGCCCGAAAGTCGGTCCCAGCCTGCTTCCAAGTCCCGGGGCTGTCATTCGATCGGCTACAGTCTCGATGAGAACATCAGTGCCGACTACGTAGCCGCCCCCGGCTACCAGACCGCCTCCGGGATTCTTGATCAGAGAGCCGGCAATTAGGTCTGCTCCCACCTGACACGGTTCCCGGGTTTCAACAAATTCACCATAGCAATTATCGACGAAGACTATGATCTCGGGGTTGACTTGCTTCACCAGGGAGACTATGACCCCAATTTCATCAACGCTCAAGGCAGGACGCCAGCTGTAGCCTCGGGAGCGCTGAATCAGCGCCATTTTGGTCTCAGGGGTAACGGTGGATAAGATCCCCTCTTTACTCCACCTGCCATCTTCATCCAGGGGCACCTCTTTATAGGTAATGCCTTGCCGCATCAGACTCCGGGGCAAATCACCCTTTATACCGATAACCTGCTGCAGGGTGTCGTAGGGGGCTCCGGTGAGAGACACCAGCTCATCTCCCGGCTCCAATAAAGCGGCAAGACAAGTGGCGATGGCGTGGGTTCCAGAAACCAGCTGGGGTCGAACTAAAGCGGCTTCTCCGCCAAAGATCTGGGCATACATAGCTTCAATAGTCTCGCGGCCGCTGTCGTTGTAGCCGTAACCAGTGCTGCCGGCAAAATGATACTCGCTCACCTGATGGTCTTGAAAAGCCCTAAGTACCCGGGCTTGGTTGGCCAGTTTAGTGTTTTCTATCTCATCCCATTTGGGTCTGACCACTTGTTTAGCTTCGTGAATCAACTGCTTGACTGACTGCATATCATTGTCTCCTCAAACTATATCGGTTCTCAATTGAGTGTCTGCTGTTTCTGAATTCACTCAAAGCAAATCTACAAGCCGCTTTAGGGTAGGCGGCTTTAGGGCAATTCTCAGCTGCTTCGCACCGCCTTTTAGGAGTAGCGGATGCCGGCATTTTTCAGCCGCTGTAGCGCTTCGAGAATTCTTTCTTTCTCTACACAAAGGGATAGACGAACATATCCTTCGCCGTACTCACCATACCCATTTCCAGGCGTAACTACAACTCCCGCCTTTTCTAGGAGCTCGGCAGCAAATTGTGTAGAGGTATACCCCTTGGGGACAGGGGCCCATATGTAAATGGTGGCCTTGGGTTGCTCGATCCTCCATCCCAATTCCCGCAGGCCTTCCACCATGAGATCCCGCCGCTCTTTGTAGACCTCCCTCATCATATCTACAGACTCCTGAGGCCCCTTCAATGCCTCTATACCAGCTAGCTGGACAGCAGAAAAGACTCCCGAATCGATATTGCCTTTAACCCTGGCCAGGGCCTCAATGATCTCTGCGTTTCCGGCAGCCCAGCCCAACCGCCAGCCGGTCATATTGTACGTCTTGGAGAGGGAATGGAATTCGATACCGACCTCCTTGGCACCAGCGATTTCGAGAAAACTCAAGGGACGATAGCCATCGAAGGCTACCTCGCTGTAGGCAGCATCATGGCAGACAATAATGTCATACTCCCGGGCGAAGGCAACGACATCTTCGTAGAACTCTCTAGTGGCTACGGCTCCAGTGGGATTGTTGGGGTAGTTGAGAAACATCAGCTTTGCCTGTCGAGCTATATCGACGGGAATGGCATCAAGGTCTGGCAGAAATCCGTTTTTTTCTAAGAGGGGCATTTTATAGCTTTTGCCTCCGGCAAACAGGGTGCCAGTGCTGTAGGCAGGATAACCGGGATCCGGAACTAAGTTAATATCCCCGGGATCTACATAGCACAGGGAAATATGGGCTAGTCCCTCTTTGGAACCGATCAGGGTCACAATCTCAGAAACCGGATCCAGTTCTACTCCCCGCCTTTCCCGATACCAATGGGCTACCGCCTCCCGAAAGGCCAGCATCCCCTCATACCTGGGGTAGCGGTGGGTCCAGGGCTCTTCTACCGCCGATTGCAGTCTCTTGATGATATGGGAAGGTGTGGGACGGTCGGGATCGCCTATGCCAAAGTTGATAATATCAACTCCTGCAGCCTTGGCTTTGGCGATCTTCTTATCTATCTCAGCGAACAAATACGGTGACAATTGTTGAATACGTTTAGCAGTTTGCATCGAACCCGCGGCCAAGCTAACGCCAGCTGCTTTCTCACCTTTGGTGAAGAAGGCAGGATCAGCCGCATCCACGCCTCCTTTGCTTCAGTCGTATACTTCCAGGACAGAGAAAAAGCTCCCATAGCCAGATTCAATACTTGCCGGCAACATCCTGCAATTACACGCCCAAATTCCCCGAGCTTAGCTGTAGCGTTTCCATCTTCACCAGCTGCTGTCGGGCCGTTGTCGTGATGGGGATTAGGGGTGCCTGCGGTTTCCTGGTCATGGTTGCTGGTAGTGACAAGGCAGCGGTTGTCACAGATAGGGCAGTAACCGTCTTCGAGGCCTCGACGCCTGGCATCCAAGAGGCCGTAAGCCATGCCCACCCGAAACCCTTGGGCGAGACCTATCCGGCGGCCGACAGTGAAACCGACGAGTAGACTTGCCAGGATGACCAATACCATCTTAATCACAGGCTTGACCTCCTGTTCTTGTTCCCGATTCCTGAATGATTACAATCACCATGCCGGTCAGCAGCACCAGCACAAATTTAGATAAATTCAGATAGGCCGATATGGTCACGGCCAGCACCGCTGCCAGAGCGGTTTCTACCGTTCCCCATCTAGCGGCCCAATTGTCGGCGCCGGTCAGCTGGTCTTCCCTCTGGTCTCGCAAGTCATCCATAGCCTGTAAAGCAAAAATAGCTGCCCAGGAGGTGACCATTTCCTGCCATCCAAACACCAGAACGGCAGGCAGACCCAAAACTAGAGCCTCCTGCCATCCCGTCAGCCCTAAACTTAACGGCCTGGTCAAGTCTCCCCGCATGCCGATGCTGTAGCTTGCCCAAAAAAGGGTTACAGCCCAAGCTGGATTGGCGGTCATCCCAAGGCTTAGAGCCGCAAGGGCATAAGGCAGAGCGGCCTCTTTAAGCTCAGCTGCTAATGTCCTTTTACCTATGATCCGGTCGCAGGGGACATCTATGAAATCATCCATGAGTTTGATGGCAGTGCCTGTAAAGAAACAGGCCATAGCGGAGCGCAGAAGGGAAAGCCAGGAAAGGTCAAAGATGGCGCCATACAAATTGCTTCACCTCGGCAAAGCCGGTTTTCAGCAGTGCGGAGATGGGGAAAATTACGTGTCCTGGAAATTCCCGGCGAATCTCAACCAAACCGGCGGCGGCCTCCGGCAGGTCCATCTTATTGGCCAGAATAGCATATCCTGTCCGCATACCGCCAAACTGAGCTACTTGCCAGTCCACCTGTCCCACAGCTTCAACTGCCCCTTGCTTTCCCACGCTGCTGGCATCAATCATGTGCAGGATGATGGCAGCCTCACGAACCTGGCCTAGGGTCTGGGCCATGGCCCGTCTCACCATCGATTCTTGGGGAATGCCGTCGGTCAAGCCGCTGGTATCCAATAGGGCAAAACGCTTCTTGCCCTTAAGTCCCGGGAGCTGAATTTCCAAGCGCTGCAAGCCAAGGGTATGGTGTGGGTGGGAACTGATAAGTTCTTGAAGAGCCTCCTTTTGAGTTAGTATGCGGCGATATGTCTCGCCGCTGGGAGTGGTGAATTCTATTTCAAGCCGGGAGACCCCGAGGTAGGCGGCGAAGTTGACGGCAAACAGGGTTTTGCCTACATTGGCTTTGCCGATGATCATGCAGGCTTTCAAACTTACATTCCCTCCCCGAAATCCTCCGCTTCAATGTACATCAGATCCTCCCGGGTCACTTCACCGGGCTTTTGCACCAATCTGACAGCTTGCCGGCGAATAGCCAGTTCAATCCAATTGCGCACAGTACGGGCATTGCCAAAGGAGTATGACTCACTGCGCAGGCCCCTTTGAATCAAGACGGCCAGCCGTCGGCGTGCTCCTTCACTCAGCTTGTACTGACGCTTTTCCAGCATCAATTCTGCGATGGCAAGAAGTTCTTCGGCATTGTAGTCCGGAAAGTCTATGTGTATGGGAAACCGTGACCGCAAACCGGGATTGCTTTGCAGGAAAAAGTTCATTTCATCGGTGTAACCCGCGAGGATCAGGATGAATTCCTGCTTGTGGTCTTCCATAGCTTTCACCAAGGTGTCAATGGCTTCTTTGCCGAAATCCTTGTCTCCGCCCCGGGCAAGTGCGTATGCCTCATCGATGAATAAGATGCCTCCCATAGCTTTCTTGATCTGCTCCCGGGTTTTTTGGGCAGTATGGCCGATGTATTCACCCACCAGGTCTGCCCGTTCCACCTCCACCAGATGTCCCTTAGGCAGAACTCCCATGTGACGGAACATCCGGCCTAGGATCCTGGCCACTGTGGTCTTTCCGGTGCCGGGATTACCCCGGAAAATGGTATGGAGAACCAGCGGTTCGGTGACTAACCGCTCTTCTGACCGCCGCTTTTGAATCTGCACAAAGGCTTGAATCTCCCTGACCAGCTGCTTGACTTCTGTCAGGCCGATGAGACTATCTAGCTCGGCCAGCACATCCTTTAGCTTCTCCTCGGTTTCCTTAGACTGATTGTTTACAATTTCAACTCGTTCTTCTATAGTCCGAAAAAGGGCAAAGGCTTCTGCCGGCGAAACCTTTCCCTCCTCCAGCCAGTCAAGGACTTCTTCTACTGTCATCGGCACTAAATTGCGGCTATGCATCATCCCACCCCACGGGTGCCGTGTTTTCTGTGCCTTATCAATATATGTAAATGGGCTTGTAAACGTGTTGATGAATGGGGCACAAAAAAGAAAAGAGCTCCTGGTCGCAGCTCCTTTCTTTAGCAAAGACATGAGAGTCACATTGGATTTACTCGCCATTTGAGACAGTGGCGAGAGTGAATGGTTTTTGAGGCGTAATGGTTGAAATAGCGTGCTTATAAATTAAATCACTTTTTCCGTCGCTTTCCAACAGCACGGTAAAATTGTCGAAGGCCCGTACCAGTCCCCGCAGCTGCACTCCGTTGATCAAATAGATGATGACAGGAATATGTTCTTTACGGATTTGATTGAGATAGAAATCCTGCAAACCAATTGCTGTTTTTGCCATACGTGTTCCTCCTAATGCTGCCCGGCTGCTGTTGATGCACCCCCATGCATTCATATTTCCTTTCATATGTGAAAATTCCTCCAATAAATGGACACAATCTTGTGCACGGCTTCACTAATAGTTAACCGATCCAGATCCAGCCATATGATCTCCCTATCCCGACGGAACCAGGTAAGCTGGCGTTTGGCATAGCGGCGGGTATCCCGCTTGAGTAGGCGAACCGCCTCCTCTAAATCATACTCTCCCCGCAGGTAGCCCACTAATTCCTTATATCCGAGGGCTTGCATGGCAGTGGCATCATCACTTAGCCCCTGTTGCACCAGGGCTTTAACCTCATCCAATAATCCAGCTTGCATCATGAGATCCACCCGGGCATTGATCCGCTCATAGAGGCGTGCCCGACTGCGAATGAGGCCAAACTTCACCGACCTATGCCGGGGTCCCCGCTCTCCTTGCATCTTCAGGTGGTAGGAAAGGGGCTGACCTGTAGAATAAAACACCTCCAAGGCTCGGATAATCCGGCGGCGGTCGTTGGGATGGAGCCTTTGGGCCGTTTCCGGATCCACCTCGGCGAGTTGTGCATGGAGGGCCTTGTTGCCCTGAATCTCCGCTGTTTCCTCTAGCCTAGCCCGCAACTCAGGGTCTTTCCCCTCCGGGCTGAAGATAAACCCTTGCAACACAGCTTGAATGTAGAGTCCAGTACCGCCGGTCAGGATAGGAGTCTTGTCTCTATTAGCCAGGTCTGCGAGCACTTTTTCCACCATTTTCTGGTAGTCAGCTACGCTGAATTCCTCGCTGGGATCAACAACATCCAAAAGATGGTGGGGAATCCCTTCCCGTTCCTCCTCGGTGGGCTTGGCCGTGCCGATATCCAAGCCCCGATATACCTGCATTGAATCGGCAGAGATGATCTCTCCGTCTACCTTTTTTGCTACCTTTATTGCCAGTTCCGTCTTTCCTACAGCTGTAGGTCCTACGATCACCAATATGGGGCGCAATGCCCTTCACTCCCAATGTCTAAACTCATTTAGCGCCTGCCAAACCGCCGATGAATGTCGTCTAGTGCCAACCGCACTATGACAGGCCTGCCGTGGGGGCAAGTGAAGGGATTCTTCGTATCTAGAAGGCTTTCGACAAGGTCCTGCATCGCCGCCGGTGAAAGCTCCTCACCGGCCTTGACAGCCCCTTTGCAGGCCATTAGTATTAAAGCATTCTCCCGGTAATCATTAGTCTCTCCTTTATTGATGATTCCCAAGATCAGCTCTTCCAGATCCTTTGCTCCGATCCCGGAAAGCTCAGCAGGAACCGAACGAACCAGGCAATCCTGGGATCCAAACTCCTCCACCTCAAAACCCAACTCCGCAAGTCTAGAAGACCATTCCAAAACTGCTGCTGCCGCTGCCGGTCCCAGTTCAAGGTGCATCGGCACAAGGAGCGGCTGTGTTTTGATGCAGCTAGTCTGGAGTTCCATCAGAAACCGTTCATAGAGTATTCTTTCATGGGCGACATGCTGATCGATGAGCCACAATTCTTCCTCTGCCTCAACCAGGATATATGTTGCCTGAAACTGCCCTATGATCCGGCGGAACGTGAACTGAGGAGCGAAACCTGAGGCTTTCCCAACAGAATCCCCATCGGAAGCCGCTGCTTCCAGTCTCCAGTTTCTCAGCGGGTTTCCAGCGGCGACACCGACAGAAGACGACCGGTAACCGGATACCATCCCTAGAGTCTTCTCTGACCTTACCGGGGGAGCCGGGGTTGTCTTTCTTGTCTCTAGAAGAGGCGACTCCATAGTCTCCTGCACAAAGCTTGGCAGTCCGGCGTCCTCTTGAGGTTCATCTTGCCGCGGAAAACTCCAGGGTTCAAAGGGTGTTGATGTTTCCAGGGACTGTTTTACAGCCAGTAGCACTTGTCTGTACACTTCGCTGCTGTCGCTGAGGCGAATCTCCCGCTTGGTGGGATGCACGTTGACATCGACCCTACTGGGATCCAAGGTTAGTGCCAATACCCCTATTGGGAATCGGCGCCGGGGCAGCATAGTCTGGTAGCCCTTTTCCATGGCATTGGCAAGAAGGGGGCTTTCCACGACCCGCCCGTTGATAATAAAGGTCTGAGCCTGCCGATTGCCTCGATGAACTTCCGGTTTACAAACATAGCCCCTGATGGTGAGATAGCCGCTTTCCCGGTAAACGGGAACCAGATGTTTTCCGATGCGGGAGCCGTAAACACTCCACATCACAGCCTCCATGTTGCAGTCGCCTGGTGTGACAAAGATCTCTTCACCATCGGAGACCAGTTGAAACCGGACATTGGGGTTAGCTAACGCCAGACGTCCCACAATATCAAAAACATAGCGCCGCTCACTGGCGGCGTGATTGAGGAATTTGTAGCGGGCGGGAGTGTTGAAAAAGAGCCTTTGCACAGTAACCGCAGTGCCCAAGGGTGCTCCTACACTCTCCAGGCGGGTTCGCCTACCCCCTGAGAAGGCAACTAGTGTTCCAGTGGGAGCGTCTTGGGTCTTAGTCACCATCTCCAGCTCCGATACAGCCGCGATGCTGGGCAGTGCTTCCCCTCTAAACCCAAGGGTGACAATTTTAAACAGGTCATCAGCGGAGCGAATTTTGCTGGTAGCGTGGCGCTCAAAGGCCAGGGGCACTTCCTCCGGCGGAATCCCATGGCCGTTGTCCACTACCCGCATGTACTCTTTGCCGCCCTCCCGGATCTCAATATCGATGCTGGTAGCTCCAGCATCCAGGGAATTCTCCACAAGTTCTTTAATAATCGAAGCGGGCCTTTCTACAACTTCGCCGGCGGCGATCTTGTTGGCTGTATTCTCTTCCAAAATAATAATTGGAGTCATTTACTATTTCTCCTTACGCAGGCGAGCTTGCCACTCAACCAATCGATTGAGGGCTTCAAAGGGCGTCATATGGGCTAGTTCTGCGCTCTCGATCTCCCGTAATATCTCAAATTCCGGACTGTCATTTGGAGCGTCCTCCCTTGCTGCACACCCTCCCACCAGTTCCACGTTGGACAAGGCCCTCAAAGGTCCCTTGGCTGCCGTTGCTTTCCCGGGACCGGGTTCTTGAGCTTGCTGACTTGGTTCCGCTAGAAAAAACCCGTCCAGTCTCAATTGCTGGTAAGGCTGTTCCGGTTCTAGATCCTTTAGAACCAGTTTTGCTCTTTCTAAAACGCTCTTGGGGAGTCCAGCCAGGCGGGCAACGTGAATACCATAACTTCGGTCTGCTGCCCCCTCTGCCACCTTATAGAGGAACACGACTTCCTTTCCGTCCTCCCACACTTCCATCCTCAGGTTCTTAATCCGGGGTCTAGTCAAAGCGAGTTTGGCCAGCTCGTGGTAATGGGTCGAAAAAATCGTTCTGGCCCTAGTGACATCATGGATGTATTCTGCAATGGCCTGGGCTAGAGCCATACCGTCATAGGTGGAAGTACCTCTTCCCAATTCATCGATGATAATCAAAGAATGGGGTGTAGCTTGACTGAGAGCTATGTTTACTTCACTCATTTCTACCATAAAGGTGCTTTGCCCAGTACCGAGGTCATCAGCAGCCCCTACCCTGGTGAAAATCCGATCGACCAGCCCGATTTGGGCTTTGTCCGCCGGTACAAATGAACCCATCTGAGCCATTAAAGTGATCAAGGCCACCATCCGTAGGTAAGTGCTCTTTCCCGCCATATTGGGACCGGTCAAGATTAGCAGCTGGGCTGTCTCATCATCTAGATAGACATCATTGGGAACAAACTGGCCTTGGGGGAGCATGGCCTCTACCACCGGGTGGCGCCCCGCCTTAATGTCGATGATCTTATCCTCTCGGACTTCCGGTCGGCAGTAACGGCGCCGTACCGCTACTTCCCCAAGGGCAGCCAGGACATCCAACTGGCTGAGGGCCTCTGCCAAACGCAGGAGCCTGGAGGCAGCCCTGTTTACCTGGTCACGGATTTCCAGGAAAAGCTCGTATTCCAACTGAATAGCCCGCTCTTCAGCCCCTAGAATCAGATTCTCCTTTTCCTTGAGCTCCGGTGTGATATACCGCTCGGCATTAGCCAGAGTCTGTTTACGCTGGTAATGGTTAGGGACATTGGCTAGGTTAGCCTTGGTCACTTCGATGTAATAACCGAATACTTTATTGAAACCGACTTTGAGGCTCTTAATTCCGGTTTTTTCCCGCTCAGCTGCCTCCAGGGCCGCTATCCACTCTTTACCGTCCCGAGCGGCGGCCCGCAGTTGATCCAGCTCCTCACAGTATCCAGGTCGGATCAGCCCGCCCTCCCGCACCGTGGCAGGAGGTGAGTCCACCAGGCTCTTTTTTAAGAGTTCAGCAAGGTCCGGCAGCGGGTCGAGACACTGGGTTATTGCTCTTAATCTTGGTGCAGTGACGGCAGCCAGGGTTCTGTTGATATCGGGAATCTGCTCCAGGGACTTACCCAAAGCTACCAGGTCCCGGGGATTGGCACTTCCGTAGGTTATTCGTCCCACCAGCCTCTCGAGGTCATAAATCCCGGCCAGCTGCTCCCTCAACCTGGTGCGCAGAGGGGTATCCTTGACCAACTCTTCAACAGCATCCAGCCTCTCCGTAATCTCCCCTTTGTCTAGTCTTGGCTGCAGCACCCACTGCCTAAGGAGCCTACCCCCCATGGCAGTGACAGTCTCATCCAAGAGCCAAAGCAAGGATCCCCTATACTCACCATCCCGGAGTGTCTGTGTTAGTTCTAGGTTGCGGCGGGTAGCTGTCTCCATCAGCATATAGCTTTCCACCGAGTAAACGTGGACTGTGGAAATATGGCTGAGTACCCGCTTCTGGGTATCTTGGAGATAAGACAGTAGGGCGCCGCCCGCTCGAACGGCAGCGGCAGCATCATCCAACCCAAAGGAACTGAGGGATTTGACTCCCAAATGCCGCATCAGCACTTCACTGGCATAAGCATACTGCCAGCCCCGTTCCTCATAGGGGGATAACGTGCAGTCCAGGCGCCTGCTTGCTTCTGCTTTCCAATGAACCTCTGCGTCCAGAGAGGGGTCCAAGAGGCATTCCGCCGGAGCCAAACGTTCCAGTTCGTTCCACAGCTTGTCCTCTAGCCCTGGCCCTTTTATTTCCGTTACGGCAAAATAGCCGGTGGAGACATCCACCACTGCTAACCCATAGTGCTTTTGGTGGCGGCAGACAGCGGTCAGGTAGTTATTGGCCTTATCCTCCAGGAGCTGGGGTTCAATGACGGTTCCCGGTGTGACTATTCTGATCACTTCCCGCTTTACTACACCTTTGGCCGTCTTGGGATCTTCCACCTGTTCACAAATCGCCACCTTGTAGCCAGCTCGCACAAGGGCCGCTAAATACCCCTCTACAGCGTGGTAAGGTACGCCGCACATGGGCAGTTCTTTGCCCTTGCCCATTTCCCGACTAGTCAAGGCGATATCTAGGACCCGGGAGCCGATTTCCGCATCGGCACCGAACATCTCATAGAAATCTCCCAAGCGAAAAAGGAGCAGGGCATCCTGATGCTGCTGTTTGATTGAGTAGTACTGCCTGAGCATCGGTGTGAGATCTTCCATGCTAATTGGTCCCCCTCCCAAATACTGCTTCTCTAACTACTCTGATGGCTCCTGCCCCGCTAAACCAACTCCCGGCAAAGAAAAATGCCTTGAGATTAAGTGTCTCAAGGCCGGTTTGCCGCTGTAGGGGCTATTCTTCTTAGAGGATCCGCCGCCCTGCAGGCAATCAAGGGAAACATGCCCCGGTAGACTAAACAAGGATCCGGGTTCGGTTAGTGAAAATGATCAGTTAATCGAACATATCAGGTTCCTGCCCCTCCTGTATAAGGGCGGCTTCCTCAATCCAGTAAGGTGTCTGGTCGATAATCCCGTAAATCTCTTCCTCCTGCGCCCGGTTCAGAGGTTGGGTTAAGGTAGGCAGGGAGAACAGCTTGGTGGCTTCAATGCTGCAAAAAACAGCTTCATTGGTTATTTCTGTTACTGCATTGGCCGGTACTGGTACCCGGCGGCCCGTTGCAGCATCGTAAACGATGAGGTAGCGGATGGTATACATCTGAGGTTCCACAAGCTGACGCACTACACGGCCGCAGGAAACCTGGTCCCGGCTTACCAGCTCCAGCTGCCATATTTCTCGATTGCCAACTTCCAATAATGTGGCATCCAGGGCGATGTCTCTAGCTATCTCATTTACCTCCCGGTATTCTGGCATAAACGCGCCTCCCTGCTCCAGTTCCTTCTTAGATCAACTCGCCCACTACACTCCAGGTTTGGGCTTCGGTAATCTTCACCTTAACCAGCTCTCCGATCAGTCCTTGATTTCCGGGAAACACCACTGTCTTGGCTGTCCTGGTCTTACCGGTGAGCATCTGGGAATCGCTCTTGCTTACGCCCTCCACCAGGACTTCTACTTGGGTTCCCACCAGTGCCTGATTGAGCTCCAAGCTGACCTTGTTCTGGAGTTCTATCAACTGGTATATTCTCTCTTTCTTAACTTCCTCCGGCACCTGATCCGGCATTTCCGTTGCCGGCGTCCCCTTGCGGGGTGAGTAGATGAAAGTGAAGGCAGAATCAAACTTAGCCTTCTCCACCAGGGAGAGGGTGTCGGCAAAATCAGCATCAGATTCACCGGGAAAACCAACCATGATGTCGGTAGTTAAGCTGATTCCCGGCACCTCTTGCCGTACCTTCTCTACTATTTCCAGATAATACTCTCGGGTATACCTCCTGTTCATTGCCTTTAGCACATTATTGCTTCCTGCCTGAACTGGAAGGTGAAGATGCTCGCAGACCTTCTCCAGACGGCCCAGTTGCCTGATGAGTTTGTCACTGATGTCCTTGGGATGTGAAGTAGTAAACCGAATCCGCCGGATGCCGGGCACTTCATTTATTAACTCCAAGAGATCGGCGAAATCGACGTCCAACTTCAGATCCTTTCCATACGAGTTGACATTCTGACCCAACAGAGTGACCTCTTTGACACCTCGATCAGCTAGGCTCCGGATTTCTTCCAAGATGGCCTCCGGAGTACGGCTCCGCTCCCTGCCCCGGACATAGGGTACAATGCAGTAAGAGCAAAAATTGTTGCACCCGTGCATAATGGTCACAAATGCTTTGAAATCGTTGTTTCGAAGTGCCGGCAGACCTTCAACTGGTTCTCCGCCATCATCGAGAATCTCAACTACCCGTTCCCCGGTTGCATATATCCTATGCAAAAGCTCCGGTAGGCGATGAATGTTGTGGGTGCCAAAAAACAGGTCTACATGGGGAAGGCGCTCCAAGAGAATCGGCAGTTCCTCCTGTTGCTGGGGCATGCAGCCGCAGATGCCGATGATCAGCTCAGGCTTTTTGGCTTTGAGTTCCTGCAGCTGACCCACCTGCCCATAGACTTTTCTTTCGGGGTTTTCCCTAACGCAGCAGGTATTGTATAAAATGAGATCCGCATCCTCCGGATGGTCTGTGAAGCCGTAACCTTCCTGCTGAAGCAGCCCCCGGATAGTCTCGGTATCCCGTTCGTTCATTTGGCAGCCAAATGTACGAATAAAAGCTAAGCGTTTGTGCACCATAGGTAATCGCCGCAGAACAGCGGCGCACGCTCCTTTCCAAACAACATCATAAGACACCAAGGCAGCAGGCTAGACGAGAGGCCTTTACCCTCAAGTCACCAGCTGCCCTTAGCTTGTCCAGTTGTTCATATTGGTATATGGACTGCTGCACCCTCTAGTGATATTGATGCTCTGTTCCATCTAAGACTTCGTCAGCGTGAGAACTCTCGGGATTGGCGTCCATATGATCAACCCTTTGACCCGTCACCATATACATGACCCGTTCCGCGATATTGGTTGCATGGTCGGCAATTCGCTCCAAATATCTAGCAACAAGAAGCAGGTTGATGGCTTGGCGGGAAACCTGTTCGCTCTTTCCTTGCAGCACAATACCGATTAATTCATCAAAAAGCTGTGCGTACATCTCATCGATTGGGTCGTCTGCCTGTCTTACAGCCTCTGCTAGCTCCAGGTCCCGTTCTACAAAACAAGTCAGGCTGTCTCTCACCATGGCTTTGGTCTTCTCCGCCATGATGGGAATGTCGATGAGAGGCTTGATCAAAGGTTCTTCTCCAATTCGCAAAGTCAGTTCAGCAATGTTGCACGCATTATCGCCAATTCTCTCCACATCGGTGGTAATCTTAAAGATAGCCACCACAGTCCGTAGGTCAGAGGCCAAGGGCTGCTGCAAGGCGATTAAGCGCATGCAGCGCTCCTCTATATTGACCTGCATTTGGTCTACGATATCGTCCTTTTCTAGTACCGTCTGGGCTCCGGCCAAATTCTGAGTACTCAAATAGTGAACCGCCTCATGGATCTGCTTTTCTACCAGACTGCCCATCTTGAGCATTTCCGCCTGGATACTCTGTAATTCCCTATGAAAACCTTCCCTTGTCACGTCACAAGCCCCCTCCATTGGCTGGAGTCAGTCTAGCTGAATCTGCCAGTGATATAGTCTTCGGTGCGTTTATCCTTGGGCCGTGCAAAAACATCTGAAGTAGGGCCGAATTCGACCAAGAATCCTTCTGACAGAAAAGCGATGTAATCTGATACTCTGCCTGCCTGCTGCATGCTGTTGGTAGCTAGAACCAGAGTGTACTCCTGCTTTAGTTCCAGAATCAGGTCTTCAACTTGCGCTGCCGATACAGGGTCGAGGTTATAGGCAGGATCGTCAATTAACAGGACTTCTGGCTGTACAGCCAAGGCTCGGGCGATGCACAGTCGTGCCTTTTGACCTGGCCTCAGGTTGAAGGCAGACTCCTGCAGCCTGCCTTTTACCTCATTCCATAGGCCTGCCTGTTTCAAGCTGCGCTTTACTATCTCATCCAACTCCAGTTTATTCTTAATCCCGTGCAGCCTGGGACCGTATGCTACGTTGTCAAAGATGCTCTTGGGAAATGGATAGGGATGACGGGCGATTAGTCAAACTCGGCGCCGTACCTCGGTCACATCAACATCGGGGTCGTATATGTCTTGACCATCTAAGAGCACTTGGCCTTCTGTCCTGACATTATCCCAAAGTTCGTTCATGCGGCAAAGAGATCGCAGTAGGCTGGACTTTCCTGCCCCACTCCCGCCGATGACAGCAGTAGCAGCCCCAAAGGGAATACTCAAATCAATGGAGGACAGGGCTGGGAAGTCGCCGTAATACACACTCAGATTTCGCACTACCAGCTTAGCTTCTTGCACTACCACCATCTACCTCTTTCTCGTTCCCGAACACTACCAGTTACAGAAACTCCTGTTTTCCTCAACCTGAGGGCTGCTGCTTGAAAACAGATTGATGTCAGCACCAACAGCAAAGCAGTCCCAAAATGGTGTGAACCTATCAGCTCCAGAGATTCAACAACAGACCTATACAAGTGGTACGGCAATGTAACTAGAGGTTTCCCCTGTAAACCCTGCCAGGCAGCTGCGATCATGATCACAGGTGCAGTTTCACCGCCCACTCGAGCCATTCCCTCTAGAGCCTCTGCAGCTAAAGAACGGCCGGCAAAGGGCATCAGTACACTCCAGGTAGTCTGCCAATAAGTACCGCCAAGGGCCAGACTGTCTCTGCGGAAAGAAACCGGTACCTCTTGCAGCGCCGAGTATGTCACGGAGACCAGCTGAGGCAACAGCCACACCGCCGATGTCAATACAAAGATCAGGGTTTGTCTCTCCCCTCCAAAGTAAGGTGCAAGGGCACCCCAGCCAAATAGGCCGTAGATTATTGGAGGCATTTCTGCTAGACCTCCAACAGCGGTGAGAACCCACTGCTTTACGCGGCTTTCTCTGGCGTACTCGCTTAGATAAATCCCCGTGCCTATCGCAAGGGGCACTGCCAAGAGTGCTCCTCCAAACAAAAGGGATAGAGTATGAATCCAAAGGGACAGCAGGGCACTATCACTTTCAGCTCCAATGCCGCTTCTGAAATTCCTAGTTAGCGGCCCTAACCCCCTGAGGATTAGGTATCCTACGTTTACCAGAAGGATCCCTGCTGCTAACCAGGAGACGAGCACGATTGCTGAGCAAAAGGTCCATTCACCACAACTTCTGGGGCTGCGCCTGTTTTTCATTCTTGTACCCCCCAGTGACTGCGCATGAAGCGGCGACTTAGGCTGGAAAAACCTATGGATAGCGCCATGAGTAACAAGGCCATCAGGAAAAGCTCGGAATAGTACTGACCCGTCTCGGCCGCCATTGCAATTGCTGTTGGCATTGCAAACAGCCTGTGACCTTGACTTTCCAATAGACCGCCTTTCGCAGCGGTCTGCCAGAGCACCAAGACTATAGCGGTATCCCCCATCACTCTGCCCAAACCGAAGAATCCAGCAGCAGCAAAACCAGATCTAGCCGCGGGATAAACGGCATATGCAATAGTCTGCCAGCGGCTGGCGCCCAGTGCATATGATGAAGCCTTTAGTGATGCCGGAATTCGCATCAACTGCTCAACCAAGAAAGATGTGAGGGAAGGATAGACTATCAGTGCGAGAACGAACGAAGCAATTAGAGATATCCTTGCTGGGGATGTTCCTTGGGGAGATTGATGGTAAACCAGCCAGACCCATGCGATAAATCCAAGGACCACCGACGGTACTGCCGATAACAACCTAAGGGCGGCCCAAAGCATCTTCGCCGGTCTGGAAGGTGCCAATTCGGTGATATATAAGGCAGAAAGAACGCTGACCGGTAGGGCTATTACCATGGCTGCGGCGGCAATTAGTAGAGAGTTTACCGCTGCCGTGAAAACCACATCCAAGTCAAGGTCTGCCGAGAGTAAGGAGTCAGCGGCTCCCTTGACTATGAAGAACACCACAGCAGCCAACACCAGGAGAGTTGCTGCAGTTGCTAGTTGGAGAATAGTCTCTGGGCCAAAACGGAAGCTTTGACCTGTGCCTGCCAGTTTCTCTTTGGTGCCTACAATACCAGTGCTGACTTTGTTCATCTTGTCAGGGCACAAACCCAGGGGAGGTTACTGGGTCACGCCATGCCTCCTCTCGGGCTTACAGCAGCCGAGCTGGTACAGCACCCAGCTGCCCTAACGGTTGATCGGAACCTGGCATTAGCTGAATACCTTTCAACAGTTAAAGGTGGCCTCCTACCTCACCAAAGGCCACTTGGGGTACTTACCGTCGGTATTTAATCTTACCATGTTGGTGTTACCTGTTTGTTACAAGCGTGCTAACTTATCGTAACGCTACACTCGCCAGTTCCGGCCTTCGAAATCTCGTGTTCCATAAAATACATTCGCTTTTACCCCACCAGGTACCTGCCAGAAATTCCTTGAGGTAAGACTGGAAAATGGGCTCATGGGCCACGTAATATTGACAATTGTGGTCAGTAATGGTATATTAAAAATGACAACAACGTGTATACAGGATACATGACTCGTTGGTTGTTCGGATAGATGTGAGCGGGTATATAC
>JAAZHE010000012.1 GCA_012510855.1 Bacillota bacterium
CGGTGCCCGGGTTCTCGGCCCACTTCTTCAGCCCGAGCGTGATAGCAGACTACGTCCGCAAGGCCCAGGTTTGTTACTACAGCTTCTAAGAATTTTACACGTTTTCCTAAAGAATCCACCAAGGCCATTTCTACATGGGGACACGCGATTTTCAGAGGAATACCGGGAAAGCCTGCTCCACTGCCGATATCAACTACTTTCCCTGCCTCCCTCACACCCGGCACCAGCAAGACACTCAGGGAATCCAGAAAGTGCTTATCCGCCATCTCTTCCCGGGGAACCCGGGTGAGGTTCAGCTGCTGATTCCACTCATCCAATAACGCCGCATGCTTATCAAAAAGAACTTGAGCCTCTGCCGGAAGCTCAATCCCCATTTTCGAAGCCTTTTCCACTACTTCTCTTCCTAGACTCATTCCAGCCGACCACCCTCCACCCCTTGGGAAGTCCTTTGCGCTGTACCCCTGAGCTGTTGCAAATAGATGAGTAGCACCGATATATCCGCCGGCGAACCTCCGGCAATGCGAGAAGCCTGTCCGATGGATTCGGGCCTGACTGCGGTTAGTTTTTCCTGAGCCTCCCGGGAAAGTCCCGCAATCTCCTCGTAATTCAGCCATTCCGGCAGCCTCCGGGCCTCCAGCTTCCGAAACCGTTCTACTGCCCGTTCCTGCTTGCGAATGTAGCCTGCGTACTTAATCTCCGTCTCGACAATATCCCACAGATCTCCATCCACACCGCTGATCCACCCTAAGGCTGCCAGCTTCCGGTATGACATCTCCGGCCGCCGGAGAAGTTCTTCCCCGGAAACTACATGCTGCAAGGGAGCGCTGCCGATTTCCGCAAGGATTCGATTCACATCCTCCGACGGCGTAACCCGCCAGCTGCTGAGGGCCTCGATCTCCTTTTCTACACTGTCCCATTTCCGCTGAACGCTATCGTAGTCTTCCTCAGACAAGAGGCCCAGATCTCTGCCGTATTCAGCCAGCCGCCGGTCGGCGTTATCCTGCCGCAGCAGGAGCCGATACTCGGCCAAGGAAGTCATCATCCGATATGGCTCAGCGATGGTTTTTGTAACCAGATCATCTATCAACACACCGATATATGCCTCATCCCGTCCTAAGATCAAGGGCGGGTCGCCCTTCAGCTTCAGACCACAGTTGATGCCCGCCATCAGCCCTTGGGCAGCCGCTTCCTCGTAACCAGAGCTACCGTTAATCTGCCCAGCAAAATAAAGACCGCTGATACTCCTGGCTTCCAGGGTCTTCCACAACTGATGCGGCCCTAAACAATCATATTCGATGGCATATGCCATCCGCATAAGTTCCACATTCTCGAGACCAGGGATACTCCTGACAAGCTCCACTTGGACATCGGCGGGCAAGCTGGTGGACAGCCCTGCCAGATATACTTCTTGGGTATCCCATCCCTCCGGTTCGACGTACACTTGGTGAGAATCTCTATCTGGGAATTGTACAATTTTGCTCTCCAAGGAGGGACAATACCTCGGGCCAATACCTACAATTGCGCCGCTGTACAACGCAGTTCGGTGCAAGTTGGCGGACATGATGGCATGGGTTTCTTTAGTGGTGTACGTCAACCAGCACGGCACCTGCTCCTTGGGAACCAGCTTTCCTCGAAAGGAAAAACCTTGAGATACGGGCTCTCCCTTCAGGGGCGTCATGCGGCTGTAGTTGAGGGAACGGCTGTTTGCCCGGGGAGGTGTCCCAGTCTTAAATCGGGCCAACTTAAAGCCCAGTTCCTCCAGACTGCGGCTCAGCCCGTGGGTGGTCCGCTGAGCCTGGGGTCCTGCTTCGTAATGCACTTCCCCTACATGGATCAGAGACCGCATGTATGTGCCTGTGGCTACTATTACGGCCCGTGCCGTTACCTTTTCTCCGGTCTCCAGTACAACACCCTCCGCTTTGCCACCCCTGACGAGGATGTCTTGCACACATCCTTCTCTCAGGTACAAGTTAGGCTCCCTCTCCAGCACTTGACGCATCCGCCAAGAATACAGCTTGCGGTCGGTCTGGGCCCTAAGGGCCTGAACTGCCGGACCCTTTCTGGTGTTGAGAACTCGGATATGCATATAGGCATAATCAGTGTTCCGGCCCATCTCTCCCCCCAGGGCATCGATTTCCCGCACTAAATGGGCTTTGCCCGGCCCTCCAATGGAAGGGTTGCAAGGCATCAATGCCACATTGTCCAGGGCGATGGTAAATACCACTGTGCGAAACCCCATCCGGGCAGTAGCAAGGGCAGCTTCACACCCAGCATGACCTGCCCCAATTACGATGACATCAAACTTATCCAATCTTCATCCCTGCCTCATTTTCCCCCGCTGCATCAGCCAGACTTGCAGGATCGAGATATCACCAGCTTCTATTCCGGGAATGCGGGCAGCTTGCCCGACAGATAAAGGCTGCACCCGCTGCAGCAGTTTAGCGGCTTCAGTCCGAAGTCCCGTGATTTCCCCATAATCCAGATCCTCCGGTAGTCTCTGAGCATCCAGTTTGGCCATTTGGGCCATCTGTCGCCTTTCCCTTTCCAGGTATCCGGCAAATTTGATTTCAATCTCCACTTGCCTTTCTATGTCCCAAGGCAAATCCCGAATCTCCACACCAACTCGCGGTAAATGCCTGTAGGTCAGCTCCGGCCTCTGCAAAATTTCAGCTGCAGTCACTGCCTTGGCCAGATCGCCGCTGCCCAGTTCCTGCAGACTTCTTCGGACGTCCTCTGTGGGAGTGACCCGAAGCTGCCGCAGTCGGGCAATTTCTTCCCTGATCATATCCCGCTTCTTCTCAAAGTGCCGGTACTCCAACTCTGATATCAGACCAAGGCGATAACCATAGTCAGCTAACCGCAGATCTGCGTTATCCTGCCTTAAATTCACCCTAAACTCAGCCCTAGAGGTCATCATCCGGTAGGGCTCTGTTACACCTTTAGTCACCAAGTCATCGATCAGTACTCCAATATACGCCTCCCGGCGGCTCAAGTAGAAAGGCGGCTGCCCCTTTAGGAAACGGGCAGCATTGATCCCGGCCACAATACCCTGGGCCGCAGCCTCCTCATAGCCCGAAGTGCCGTTGATCTGTCCCGCGGTGAACAGACCCCGGATCAGCTTGCTTTCCAGTGACGGCTTCACCTGCCAAGGGTCGATAAAGTCATACTCTACTGCATAGGCCGGCCGGATGATCTTAACCTCCTCTAAACCGGGAATGGTCCTCAACATGGCCAACTGCACGTCTTCAGGCATGCTGGTGGTCAAGCCCAAGACATAAAGCTCAGTGGTTTCCCACCCCTCCGGCTCCAGGAAAATCTGGTGATCCACCTTATCTGGAAACCGCATCACCTTCCGATCGATGGAAGGACGAAACCGGGGTCCTTCTGTGGATATCATACCCGTCTGGATGGGAGATCGGTGAAGGTTTTTCCTCACCACCTCGATGGTCGCCTCGTTGGTGGTGGTAAACCAGCAAGGCAGCTGCTCTACTTCCCGGCGAGGCTGCCAAAAAGAAAACTGTAACGGCGTATCTGATCCCCGCTGCTCCTGTAACTTGACGAAATCGACACTGCGGCTGTCAAGGCGGGGAGGCGTTGCCGTTTGAAAGCGCCTCACATCAAACCCTAACCGCTTCAGGCTTTCGGAAAGCTCCGGCGCCGACGGCTCCCCTTGACGTCCGCCGGGGTATCGGATATCGCCAATGACTACCCAGCCGTTGAGAAAAGTACCGGTACACAGGATCACAGCCCCGGCTTTAATAGTAGTGCCCTGTTTTGTCCTGATTCCCCAGACCCGGCCGGCAACGACAATCAGTTCCGATACTATGCCCTGCTTCAGGTCGAGTCCCGGCTGATTCTGCAGCATCTCAATCATGGTTCTTTGATACAGACGTTTGTCGGCCTGGGCCCGCAGGGCATGAAC
>JAAZHE010000013.1 GCA_012510855.1 Bacillota bacterium
CTATATCCCCGACCTTGCCACATACAAGCAGGAAGTTGAGAAGGTGCTGAAGTCTTGATTGACGTAATTCTGCTGACCGGTTTTCTCGGCAGCGGCAAGACCACGTTTCTCAATGAGATGCTGCCTGTGTTGGCCTGCAAGTACCAGCGGATAGCAGTGGTGATGAACGAATTCGGCAGTGTGGGTATCGACGGCAGACTGATTGATTACCACCCAACGGATCTTGTGGAACTGCAGAAGGGCTCCATCTTCTGTGTGTGCATTAGGGATGACTTCCTAGCTGCCATGAAAGAACTCGCCGAGGGTTCAAAACCGGAGCTGGTTGTAATTGAAGCAACTGGCGTAGCCGATCCCTTTGAAATGGGGGACTTCCTGGCTTATCCGGAGCTTGGGGGAGTCTACCGGTTATTTGGGACCATAACCATGGTGGATGCCGTCAATTTTACCAAGGTGATTCAGACTATGAGGGCTGCTAGGGCTCAGGCTCAGGCGGCGGATGTTTTCGTCATCACCAAGCCAGATATGGTTGATGAAGGCCATTTGACAAGGCTCCGGGAGCTCCTAACAGAGCTAAACGCTGACGCAGTGCAGCTTGTTGCTCCCTACGGTCGTTTGAACCAGGCGGAGTGGGATATGATCCTATCCTTGCCTGCCGAGGCTTTGGGGGAGCGGGTGCCCGCCCGGGACCCTATGGTATCTATCACAATCCCGGCAGGGCCTTTTGGCAGTACGGTTGAGGCCTGCGAGACTATCGCTGCTGCACTGCCCGCCAATGTCTTACGGGCTAAAGGCTTTGTTGACATCGGCGGTAGGCCCCATCTGCTGCAATATACCATGGGGAGAGTAGAGGTCGCCGAGGCTGCAGATGATGCAGAACCGGTAGGTCAGCTGGTGGTCATTGGGATTAATCTCAAACGGGACCAGATCGATGTGTAAGTCGAAGGCAGAGTGCTCTCCTGTTTTGGAGACGGCTTTGACAGCATAACCGATGATTGTCAAGGAACCCATCCTGGCTGCAGGATGGGCTCCTATTTTTAGCGACATTCCAGCACACTTCTGCTATAATGTCTATGTCTAGCCAGGCCTAGTCTGTGTTTAACCGCGCTCAAGGGGGTTTACATATAGCCAGGGGGTACAAAAATGAGCAAATATAACTCAACTATGGCAACAGACCTATACCAGCTGACCATGGTCTACGGGTACTACAAGTCAGGTACGGCTCATCGTAAAGCTGTATTCGATCTGTTCTTCCGCCGCTTGCCTTGGAACAATGGTTATGCTATAGCTGCAGGCCTTGAGCAGGCTGTTGAGTATTTGAACAACCTGCGGTTCACCAAGGATGATCTAGATTACTTGCGGAGCCTGAAGCTGTTTTCCGACGATTTCCTTGAATACTTGGGGAAGTTGCGGTTCACCGGGGATGTAGATGCGGTAGTAGAGGGAACTCCTATCTTTCCTAACGAACCGATTATGCGGATTACAGCCCCAATAGCAGAGGCTCAGCTTATCGAGACCAGCTTGGCTAATATTATTAATCATCAAACATTAATCGCAACCAAGGCCGCACGGATTGTGAGTGCAGCTGAAGGTACCGAGGTGATGGAGTTTGGTTTACGCCGGGCCCAAGGACTTGGCGCTGGTCTGTACGGGAGCCGGGCGGCTTTTATCGGCGGCTGCAAGGCCACCAGCAACGTGCTGGCTGGTCAGTTATACGGCATTCCTGTCAAGGGTACCCAGACACATGCTTGGGTCATGAGCTTTCCCGATGAGCTGACCGCGTTTCGAGCCTATGCCGACGCATATCCCGATGCCTGTTTGCTGTTGGTAGATACTTACGATACCATCAGGAGCGGAGTGCCCAATGCCATTGCAGTGGCAAAGGAACTGGAAGCCAAGGGTCACAAGTTCTTGGGAATCCGTATAGATAGCGGTGACCTGGCATATTTGTCTAAAGTGGCTCGGCAAATGTTGGATGAGGCGGGGCTGGAGCACGCTATTATTGTCGGTTCTGGAGACTTGGATGAGAATCTAATCCGGGATCTCAATATTCAAGGAGCTAAGATAGACAGCTGGGGAGTAGGGACCAAACTGATCACCGGCGATGATAATCCAGCTCTGGGCGGTGTCTATAAACTGGTCGCCATAGAAGAAAACGGCAAGATGGTCCCCAAGATCAAAGTAAGTGATAACGCCGAAAAGACTACCAATCCGGGGATCAAGGATGTGGTACGTTTCTACAGCAGGGAGACCGGCAAGACCTTAGCTGATCTAATCATTCTCGCGGATGAAGAAGTCCCTCCCCATGGACCCCTTACCATATTTGATCCTATAGATACCTGGAAGCGGAAAACGCTGCGGAACTATGATACAGAACGCCTGCTGGTGCCCATCTTCCGCGGCGGCGAACAAGTCTACGAATGTCCGTCTGTGCAGGAGATTCAGGTTTACGCTGCCCAACAGTTGGAGCATTTCTGGCCGGAATACAAGCGTCTGATCAACCCGGAAAAATACATCGTAGACTTGAGTGAAAAGCTTTGGCACCTCAAGCATGACATGATTAGGGAATTAAGAGCATCCTACATGGAAAATAATCACTATGAGCATTAGTCTATGGATAAGAGAGTAGATGAGGGAAGCAGCAGCTCGGCCCGATACTCAAGGATATGAAGCAACCAAACTAGACGCGTGATGGGGTGAAATGATGCTGTATATTTTGGTGGTAGCGGCCCTTAGATTGCTTGTTCCCTTGATCTTTCGCATCCAAATTGAGGGCAGACTGCACATCCCCAAGGAAGGGGCAGTGGTACTAGCGGCTAACCACAAGAGCTTGTGGGATCCAATCTTTGTGGTCATGGCTAGCCGTCGTCCGGTCCACTTTATGGCTAAAGAAGAGCTTTTTCGGGTGCCTGTTCTAGGGCGTATATTGCCCCATCTCAAGGCCTTTCCGGTACGCCGGGGCGACAATGACCGCAATGCCATTCGGCAAGCTCTGTCGGTCCTGCGGGAGGGGTCTGTCTTGGGGATTTTTGTCGAAGGTACCCGCAATCGAAATGACAATGGTGAGAAATTACTGCCTTTGAAGCCGGGGGCAGCCATGCTGGCCAGTAAAGCTAACGCCCACATTGTGCCGGTGGCTATTCAGCGTATGAAACGCCGAATTACTGTCAAAATCGGCCAGCCGTTGAATCTTCCTCCCCAGCTCGCGGAGCGGAAGGAACGCTATGAGATGATCAGTAAAGCTCTCCATGAGGCATTAAGTCAAATGCTAGAGCCGCTGCCCCAGAGTTAGGCTGGCAGTGCTGCAGCTTGCGGGGGCGGCTCTTAGGGATTTTGTGCTGTAGACTGTCGGGACCGAGGAGAACACACTTTGCAAGGAGGAAGCCGCTATGAGTCAGGGAAGGCCTAATATACTGATTGCTCACGGGTTAGATGACGAGCTGCTTGCTCAGATAGAGGAAACAGCGCCCAATGCCAGCTTGCGGCTGAGGAAACGGGAAGAAGTTACCGTAGAAGACATGACTTGGGCAGACATCTTCTTCGGTTGGCCGCCCCGCAAATTCCTCAAGGAAGCCCCGGGGTTGAGTTGGATCCATCTTCCCAGCGCCGGAGCCGATGGCTACACAGATCCAGGGATTTACGCCCACTCTGACGTAATTCTAACGAACTCCACCGGTGTATTCGGGATCCCTCTGGCAGAGCACGCCTTTGCCATGATGCTGGCCTTCAGCCGTACCATTAACCGCTATATTAGGCTTCAGCAGGAAAGGCGCTGGGAGAAACTGCCGAGCTCTGATGAACTCTACGGCAAGACTCTCGGAATCCTCGGTCTCGGGGATATAGGCACACAACTTGCCTTGAGGGCTAAGGCCTTCGGCATGAAGGTGTGGGGATATAAACGGCGAATAACGGACAAGCCTCCCTGTGTGGACCATCTGGTTACCGGCCCTGACGGGCTAAGGGAACTTCTGGCAGCCAGCGACTATGTGGTGATTGCCCTGCCGTTAACCCGAGAGACCAACAAGCTCATGGGCCAACGGGAGCTGGGCTGGATGCAGCCCCACGCTGTGCTGATTAACGTGGGCCGGGGGCCAATTGTAGATGAACAGGCCTTGATCGATGCCCTGAAAGAGGGACGCTTGGCGGGAGCTGGTTTAGACGTCTTCGAAGAAGAGCCGCTGCCTCCTACCAGTCCTTTGTGGGACATGCCTAATGTGATCATCACTCCCCACTCGGGAGGCGTAACGCCAGAGGCCAACCGTAGGTCGACTGACATCTTTTGCTTTAACTTAAAACTCTGGCTGGAGGGCCGGAAGGATGAGATGAGAAATGTTGTCGATCTAGAGGCCGGATATTAGTTGAACCAGTAGCTGGCTAGGTATAGTATCCAAAGGTGAGCTGGGTAGAAAATGTAGAAGAACCATTTGGCTTGGGGGCTTCTACTCCCCAGCTCACCATTGTATAGGGAGAAAAAGGGCACAGCAAAGACCATCATCCACTGGTAGTCAATCACTAGAAACTGCTCCACACTTAGGTTGTAGGTGATATTTAGCGGCGGCTTAAAGCTCAAGGGACTGAGAAGGCTGGGGATTAGTGAGCCCAGGATGTAGAATGCCGCCAGCAGCTCTTTTCTTTCCCGGAATTGATAAAATACCAAGACCATCATAATTCCGTAGATATTGGCTTCTGTAAGGAGCATGGCGAGCAAGATCAGGAAAAGAACAGGCTTAAACAGCTGCTCATCTCCAGTTTCCTCAAGCTGCTGCCAAGCAGACATCAGGGCAACTCCCAGCCCCAGGGAGAAGAAAATGTTGTTATAGAGCCCTATGTCGCTGGGGAAGAGATGTGTGAGAATGCGGGAACCCGCCGCCATAATGAAGCCTCCAGCCAAGAGTCTACCTGCGTACCTCCCCCTATTGCTGGTATGGAAAAATCCTTCCACTGTAAGGAAAAAGAAAATGGGTGCAGACAGCCTCCCTAGATAGCGGAACCAGAGGGGTAGTGCAGGAAAGAATGCCCGCAAGTGGTCCATTACCATGAGCAGTGCGCCGATGCATTTCAATTGGAAGTTGGTCAACGAAATAGCTGTCCTTTTCATCGGTTTCCCCTCCGGGAATCCCTTAGCGGTTAGGTCCAATCCCAACAATACTACGTACACGATAAGTTATGCAACCGGAAACTGTCTTAAGCTTGTAGATGTTGACTACCGTAAATTCAGTGTCTTATCTGCAGGTCCTTTGTCCCTAAGGGGGAATATCGAACGCAAAGCTCACGAGTAGAGGGAACAAACCTTTGACCCCTTTGACAAGAAGATGACAGGGCTCCGTGAAGGGACGGGTGAAGGCAAGTGGCAAAATTTTCAACGGTTGAGGTCAGGTTGAACAACGGGCCTGATCCGTAAAGTCAACCTGAGGGTACGCACCGACAACCAGGCAGCGATTCATCTCTACAAGAAGATGGGTTTCCGGGAGGAAGGAAGAATCACCAAGGAAATCTTCTAATGCGGAGCTCTGGTTGTTGTCCTACGGTGTCTTTGCTAGCTCCGTGGCCATGACAGTACGTTCTGAGATGATCCGGTTTTTCCCAGCCGCTTTGGCTAGATATAAGAGCTCATCTGCTCGGCGCAGGAGCGATTCGCAGGTTTCGCCGTACTCTGCTACAGCCACGCCGATACTGGCAGTTACTCCGGTGCCGTGAGGATAACGCTGCTCTGCCAGGTGTTTCCGCAGCTTTTCCGCGGTTTGTGATGCCCTGTCCAGGTCATAGCCGGGCAGCAACACGACAAATTCTTCCCCGCCCCACCGTGCCAGGGTGCCTTCTGGCGGTACCACTTCTTTGAGGTGATTTGCCAGAGCAACCAGGACAGTGTCACCGTATTGATGTCCCCACCGGTCATTGATCTTCTTGAAGTCATCTAGGTCGATCATGATTAGGGCCAAACTCCGGCTGAAATAGGTGGGGTTCGCCATCTCTTCCCTCAGTCTCCGATCAAAGCCGCTTCGATTATACAGTCCTGTCAGTCCGTCGGTTTCCGACAACTTAGCAAGGGCCTGTAGAGCAGCATAAGTAGAACGCTTGTACGAGTTCATTCTATGGGAGGACACTGCCGCAAGGCCAATGGATAAAGTCATGAAGTAGATGGCCGCGGAAAAATGGCTGGGGTTGAGGGGACTGAGGTAGTACACTGCCATGCCTAAGAATATGACTCCAGTGTAGATGGAAGCAAAGACGATGTAGAGCCACCTATTGGGGACCAGGACAAAGGACCAGATCAGTAAAGAAGCCCAAAAGGTATGAATGCGAAAGTCAGGGGCAGGATAGTTTACCAGGATCAAGACGAATCCGGTACTGGCCAACATCTCGCAGACAGTGAGCAGCCAGGGGTATACGCGATAGCTTGTCCCCCTGCTAACTACCAGGTAGAGAACGATGATGGAGAATGCCACGATAAGCCGGATGAGCAGAATCCATGCAAAAAGCTTTGCATCCCTAATTAGAAACCAATCTGGAACTGCAAAGAGTATATATACCGAAGCTAAAATCAGCGTCAAAGGCCGCACAAATCTAGCTGACTCTGTCAGCTCATACCGCAGGAAGAACAGCTCGGCATGCTTATCCGCGAATTCGGCGAGCCTTGAGATCACTAACTGAGAATTGGCTGGCGACGTTTCCCCCATGCCGATCACCCCGCTCGTCTATATTTCCATTGTATTCTAAAAAGTTGTATTAGTCTATGGTTCATTTATTGGCCTTGATCAACCGGCGGGGGATGGTTGTTTCGGCAATGGCTTTGTGGTACAATATCAGCGACTAGGAAGAGCAACCGCCCGTAGCTCAGCTGGATAGAGTGTCTGACTTCGAATCAGAAGGCCGTAGGTTCGAGTCCTAC
>JAAZHE010000076.1 GCA_012510855.1 Bacillota bacterium
CATTCCCGACTCCTCCACCCAAAAGCGGAGCTTGTCCCGCTGTTTTGGACCCATCATGCCGATCCGCTTATGGTAAAGGTCCAACACCGCCTGGAAATCTGCCTCCGGTGAGGAGAAAGCTTCCTTATACAAGATTGCCTGCTCTGACCGCGGCAGCTCTTCCTCGACGGGCCCTACTGCATCGGACAAGTCAAGATCCATGCTGCCGGAAAAAGCCTGGGTGGTTGCATCATCCTTTTCCGCCGATATCTCAGAGGTCCCATGGAGCAGGCCTTCATCTGTAATCTGCCCTTGGTCAAAGCTAACGGCCAGTTCTTCTGCGAATCGCACAGCAAACTGCTCTGCAGTGAGAGGGGGACGGACTTTGATCACTCGGTCCTTCATTTCCACCAGCTCGTACTGTTCCAACTTATGCAGAGCCAGCATGACCGTCTCCGGGGAAAACCCGGTGCGGGCGTTAAGCTCAGCCACCAAGGCGTCGATGTCCGGCAGCAAGTTGTTCTCTCCGAAGCACTGGAGATGAAGCCACAATAAAACAGCTTCATTGCCTATGATCCGATGATAAACAGTAAGTAGTTCCCGAGGCACGGCAATCAACCACCAAGGGTTTTCTATCCGCCAAGCCTTGGCATTATCGCTTGCCATTCCTATCCCTCCCGGCAACTACTTGCCAGCAGTCAAATTAGCCTTTGGGTCATAATCCCAAAGGCCTTAGCTGGCTGCTGCAATATCGCTACATACTTCTTCTACAGCTGTCGAGACTCCTTCTCAAGCTCCAAGAGCAGCTCTTCCCACCTTAGATAGAGCTCTTCCAGTTTCTGGGATACCTCTCGGTGCCTTAGAGTTAGTGCCCTAATAGCCTCCCCATTTACATAGACATCGGGGTTAGCCATTTCCTCAGCCAGCTTCTCCAGTTCCTGCTCCGCGAGGGCAATGGCTTCCTCCAACTGGGCCAAGTCCTTATCAAGCTGCCTACTCCGATCTTTGGCGGAGGGACCTTTCTCCCGCACTGGGACAGCGGCCTCCAGGACTGCAGCCGCAGCCTCCCGCTCTTGTCGCTTCCACTCTCGGTAAGCGCTGTAAGTGCCTTTGAAAAGCTGATGCCCGCCTGGCTCCAGCACCAAGAGGTGGGTCGCAAGCTTGTCTAATAAATAGCGATCATGGGTGACAAAGATTAAAGTGCCTGGGAAATCTGCCAGTGCGCTCTCCAAAGCCTCTTTGCTAACGACATCTAAGTGATTGGTCGGCTCGTCCAAAAGCAGTACATTAGGTCGCTCCAAGATCAGCTTGGCCAGTGCTACCCGACATCGTTCACCACCGCTGAGACTGGCAATCTTGCTGAACACCTGATCGCCCCTAAACTGAAACCGGGCCAGGAAGCTGCGCATTTCCCCTATGGGGAGATTGCGTACTTCCAATACCTCATCCAAAATGGTGTTTTCTCCTTGCAAATCGTCCAAGCCTTGGCGAAAATAACCCAGGGAAACGCCGTCTCCCCAGGAGAAAGACCCAGCCAAGGGAGGCAGCTCCTCTGCCAGCACCTTTAGTAGGGTGCTCTTTCCCACACCGTTAGGTCCAATGATACCCCAGCGTTCTCCCCGCAAAACGGACAGATTTAGTCCTGTAACCAGGGGTTCTTGATCATACCCGACGGCTAACTCCTCTGTCAGCAGCACCTGTTTGACTGAATGGGTATCAACGGATAGTCTGATATTCATAGCTGCCGTTTGAGGCGGCTTAGATACGACCTTTAGTTTGGCTAGGCGCTTTTCCCGGCTTTGAGCCTGCTTTGCCCGATTGCCGGCCCGGTATCGGTCAATATATGCCTGTAAGCGCTGGGCTTCCTCTACATAAGCTTCATATTCCGCCTCCTGGCGAGACAGCCTCTCCTGCCGCAATTCCACAAAACGGGTGAAGTTGCCTCTGTATTGGAAAAATTGGTGGGTGTCCAGTTCCCAGATCCGAGTACAGATATTATCGAGGAAATAGCGGTCATGGGAAACCAACACCACCGCCTGTTTCCATTCCCGCAAATAGCTTTCCAGCCATTCTATCGCCTGCATGTCTAGGTGATTAGTTGGTTCATCCAAGAGCAGAAGATCCGGTTCCGCCAAAAGTATACGGGCCAGCTCTGCTCGCACCGCCTCACCGCCGCTGAACTCCTTAACAGACCGGTCAAGGTCTTCCTCGGTAAAGCCCAGACCGCGGATGACCTGTTTCATTTTCACTTCGTATGAATAGCCGCCAGCCAGCCGGAACTCCTCCTGGAGCTGACCGTAACGGGCCATTACCTGATCTAAGACCTTAGGATCTTGGTAAACAGCTGGAGATGCCATTTCTTTCTCCAGCTGATGGAGAGCTTCAGCCATCTCCCGCAGGTCCCTTAGCTCGACCATCAGCAAGTGTCTCAATGTCACATCCCAGGTTCTTTCCGGCCGCTGGGGTAGATACCCGATTCGACATTGACTGGCCTTTCGAATCCAGCCGCTGTCGGGCAGAGTCTCTTCAACAATAACCTCCAGAAGCGTCGTCTTGCCAGCTCCATTGGGACCGACCAGTCCTATCTTATCTCCCCGCTCGACGGCGGCCGTGATGTGGCTGAAGACCAGTTTATCCCCGTAGTATTTGGTGATTCCATCCAACTGCACAAGACTCAAGTAGATGCTCCTCCACAACTATCCCATTTGCCGCTGTCGGCTTGTCTGTTGCGACTGGCCCAAGGTATCCGAGCGAGCCATGGCTAGGCCGGATATCCATGCCATAAGCAGCCCACCGCCAACCAGTAAGTACCTTGCCAGAAGCCAGCGCAGAGATTCCAAATAGGGTTCCGGTGAACCGAAGGCAGGAATGGACACATCCCAGACATTCTTATAGAACAGCCATGCCCACCCCACAATGCCAAGCGACGCAGCCGACAGCAAAAGACGCCCCCAAAACTTCACCCTTGATGCTTTCATCCTGATCATTGACGGCATCATCATCGGTCCTTTCTACCCGATTAAGGGCATGTCATCATGGCTTCAGGCCGATGGTCTCCGTGGGGGTGCCGACAAAGGTTTTACTTATTTGGCTTAAAAGATGTAGCATTGCGCTGTTTGTCCCGATGCCGTTCTACAGCTAACTGGATCAAGCGGTCGATGAGTTCCCCGTAGGAGAGTCCGCTAGCTTCCCACAGCTTAGGATACATGCTGATCGGAGTGAAACCTGGTATAGTGTTGATTTCGTTAATGTATACTGCTTCGGTGTCCTTATCTACGAAGAAATCAACCCGAGCCATTCCAGCACAGTCGAGGGCCCTAAAGGCCTGCACAGCCAATTCCTGTACCCGTCTCGTTGTTTCTTGCGAAATCCGAGCTGGAATAATCAGCTGGGAGTCCTGATCGTGATACTTGGCGATATAATCGTAAAATTCCCTGGAGGGTACAATTTCTCCTGGTACGGATGCAACTGGATCATCATTCCCCAAGACGCTGCACTCAACTTCTCTGACATTGCCGGCATCCTCTTCGATGACCAGTTTGCGATCGTAGAGTGCTGCTTCCGCCAGTGCTCCCTCCAACTCCCCGGGCTCCCGGACCTTGGAAATCCCCACACTGGATCCCAGATTAGCCGGTTTGACGAAACAAGGATACCCAATCCGAGCTTCAATCTCTTGCCGCACCAGGTCTGGATTCTGCTCCCACTGAGAACGGAACACCACCAGATACGGCAATTGGGGAAATCCTCCGGCAGCCAGCACAGCCTTGGCCATGGCTTTGTCCATGGCCACTGCTGAACCTGTGATGCCCGACCCTACATAGGGTAGATCGGCTAACTCCAACAACCCCTGAATAGCTCCATCTTCCCCGTAAGTTCCATGGAGCACAGGGAATACTACATCTAGCTCATCAAGCACCTGCTGCATTCTTATAGCATTCTCCTCAGAGTTTAGCGACACCAAACTGGCTTTGCCGGGTACAGGAACTAAAGATACAGGTACCACCTGCTGATTCTCCAATAGGGAATCCTCCAAGAGCTCGCCATGGCCTTCCAGTTCCCTTTGGGCATGCCGGGTAAGGACTGTCAAGGCGTTGTCGCCTAACAGCCATCGTCCGTTTTTCGTTATGCCTATGGGCACAACATCATATTTGTTCTTATCTATCGCGGCGAGCACACAGGAGGCCGAGATGAGGGAAACTTCGTGTTCACTGGAACGTCCACCAAAAATAACTCCGACTCGTAGCTTCCTTGTCACGTTGCAGACCCCTAGAACGCGAAGGGGGTCCTTTCTCTCCCTTCGTTGCAAGCTGCCTAAAGCGTATAACTTCTCTAGTACTATATGTACTCTATTTGTCCCCTATTACCTGCGGTTCAACACAGCAGGTTCAATAAATGTTGGTGTCGAATACAGACTCAGCAGCTGATGGAAAAAAACACCTTCCGACTTAAGTAGGAGGCATTATTACCTGTGGAAAGTCAATGGCAAGCTTTGGTCGATACACAGCGAGAATTGAACCAACAACTAGGGGCCCTCTTGAAAACCGTTGAGATCAACTTGTTCGATGAGGAACTGGTTCGGCAGTGCAAAGAAGAAATCACGGAAATACTGATCCAAGCCCAGCGGCAGATTAACCGCCTCTGTCGACAGTACCTCGAAAGCTTGGATCATTAGGCTTGCCCATAGAAGTGCTAGAGGAGTGATCAACCGATGGCAAATCACGGTGAAGCAAGAGCTCTCATTTCTTTAACCGTCCCCGAAGGCAAACGCTTAATCGGTAAAGCAGTCGCAGCCTTGCCGGAAGTTCAACGAGCTCGACAACAAGGCAAGCTGATCATAGCAACCGGCATCACCAATGCCTATGTCGCTGAGGAAGTCCTGCAGGAGCCAGTGCCCAAAGTGCGCTATACTGCAGGCATCGTTACACAGGGCAATTTTACAAGCACACCTAGTGAATCACGCTTATCCCCTATATGTTTCGAAAACGGCCTGCGAAGCTCCCGCCCCTGGCCAGAGATCCTCCAAGACTTTACCGCAGAAGATGTATTCATTAAAGGCGCCAATGCTGTGGATCCATCAGGCGTGGCAGGTGTCCTAGTCGGAGCGCCCAATGGGGGAACTATCGGAACGGCACTGGGAACACTGTACGCCCGGGGCAGTCACTTGATCGTCCCTGTCTCCCGGGAAAAACTGATCCCATCGGTGGAGGCGGCTGTCCGGCACTTGGGCATTCATACCTTCACCGAATCCCTGGGCATGCCCTGCGGTATGATTCCCGTAGTGGGTGCCACTATCATCACTGAAGTAAAAGCCCTTGACATCCTCTGCGGTGTCAAGGCAGTACAGGTCTCTGCTGGAGGCGTAGGGGGAAGCGAAGGCAGTGTAGGCCTTGTAATCAGCGGCCCCGAACCAAAAGTAGCTGCCGCCATGGAGCTAATAAAAGGCATCAAAGGTGAGCCGCCCATCGCTTAGCTTTCCTTGCGTTTTTCCAGCTCTCGCCGGACGACGGCTTTCATCACATCAATAGGAGGCTTAACTTCTAGCCAGATTTCCAATGCTGCTGCCCCTTGGTAAACCAGCATTCCCAGACCGGGCAATGTTGGCAAGCCGCAGGCAGCAGCTTTCTTTAGGAGCATGGTTTCAAGGGGATTGTATACTATGTCACAGACTACCGCAGAGGCAGGGAGCTTGCCGCAATCCACCGGAGGCATAGTATCCACTTGGGGATGCATACCTAAGGGAGTTGTATTAATCAAGATATCGGTGACTGGAAGGTATGATTCCAACTCTTCAAGGCCGATTCCCACGGTCGAACATTTGGTTTTGGCACCTATCTCATCCGCCAAGGCCACAGCAGAGCTCTTCGTTCGGTTGGCTATGACAAGATACTCGATCTGGGAAACAGCCAGCTGAAAGCCAATGGCCCGGGCCGAACCACCGGCTCCCATAATGGTAATCCTCTGGCCTTGGGGATCTCGCTTAGCCTCCTCCTTAAGGGAGCGCAGGAAACCACAGGCATCGGTATTGTACCCTACAAGATACCCTCCCTGGTTGCTTATTGTATTCACAGCTCCGATAAGACCTGCCACCGGCTCAATCTCATCGATATAATCAATCACCGCCACCTTGTGGGGGATGGTGACATTGAGCCCCCTGATCCCGAGGGCCTTCATTCCCGCTATAGCTTCCTTTACATGGAGAGGGCTCACGTGAAAAGGAACGTAAACATAATCCAAGCCGAGGGCTTCCAAAGCGGCATTTTGCATGGCCGGGGACAGACTGTGGGCGATTGGGTCCCCAATTACGCCAAGAACGCCGGTGCTGCCCGTTAAGCATCTTTCATCACCGTATGCCACCAAAAAGTCCCCTTCCTGTATCCGGTTATTCCTTCGAAGTATCCTGCTAACTGGTTAAGCGGTATCCATCATGCTCAGATGACCACAGTGGATGATTGGTCTCCAGACTGGTAGCCGGCCGCCTTTTTTCCGCCGTGGAGATCAGCGCCAAGGCATCTTCCACACAACTCACCGGCATGACCTCGATATCCTTTAGCCCCTTGGGGATTTCCCGCTCATTCTCCACGGGTACCAGCACCCGTTTCACTTGAGCCTGCTTGGCTCCATAAATCTTCTCTTGAATGCCGCCAACGGGCTTTACTTTGCCTTGGAGTGAGACCTCTCCGGTAACCGCCACATCTTGCCGCAGAGGGATATTGTCAATGGCCGAGATCAAGGCAAGGGTAATGGCCAACCCTGCGGAGGGGCCGTCGATCTTTCCGCCCCCCACCACATTGACGTGGAGATCATAGTCAGAAATCTCCTTACCGGTGAGCAAACGCACCACTGAGGCTGCATTGAAGACGGAATCTTTTGCCATGGACCCCGCTGTTTCATTGAACCTCAAGGTGCCCTTTCTTTCGGCCTTAGCAGCAAAGGCAACGGCTTCGATCTCGATGACAGAGCCAAGAAAACCACTAACCCCCAACCCCAAAATCTTGCCTACTTCTGCCCCGCCATTGGCCTGCACCGTCACATAAGGAACCAACCGGCTGGTTTGAATTACATCTTCTAAATCTGCCCTGGTAATCGTCACCGATTCCGGCATCTTGCCATCGGATCCACAACGCTGCAGGGCAACACCGTAGCAATCTCCCAAAATACTGGCAGCCTTGCGCCCCTCTACTGTATACTCGCTGATTAGTTCGGCTACCCCCGGTTCCAGCCTTGCCCCCAGCCGAGCAGCGGCGCTCCGCACAATGGTCTGAATGTCCTTCTGACTCAAGGGCTCAAAGAACACTTCAGCACACCTAGAACGCAGGGCGGGGTTGATTTCCGACGGGTCTCGGGTAGTGGCGCCGATTAAGATAAAATCCGCGGGAGCCCCTTCTTCGAAAAGCTTTTTTATATATTTGGGCACATTTGGATCCGAAGGATCATAGTAAGATGAATCAAACTTGACCCGCTTGTCCTCCAGGACCTTGAGCAGCTTATTCTGAAGCATGAGATCTAGCTCGCCGATCTCATCAATAAACAGAATCCCACCGTGGGCCTCAGTGACTAAACCCAGCTTAGGTTCAGGGACTGCTCCATCGGCCAGCTCCCGTTTCGCCCCTTGGTAGATGGGATCATGAACCGAGCCCAGCAAAGGATTGGTTACATCCCGGGGATCCCATCTCAAGGTTGTGCCATCAACCTCGACAAAGCGGGCATCGGCTTCAAAGGGCGTATAAGGCAGTTCCTTGGCCGCCTCCAGTATCAGTCGGGCGACGGTGGTCTTACCCACACCTGGAGGGCCGTAAAGGATCACATGTTGAGGATAGGGCGAGGCTATCTTGGCAAATAAGGCTTTAATGGCCTTTTCTTGCCCCACCACTGCTGTCAAATCCTTAGGTCTAAGGTATTCGCTGATAGATGTTGACAGCTTCTTTTGCTCTAGTTTCTCCAGCTCTGCGTATTTCTTTAGGGTAAAGGGATTGTCGGGACCTGTCTCCTCTCTCAAGATCTCCATCCTGAGCTCCCGGAGATATTCCTCGTGGCGCTCCTCCATACGCTCTGCCATCTTCTTCTCCAGGGTTTCCTGGACTGTACGGCGAGCCAACAGGTCTGCCAGCACATCTTCAATCTCCCTTAGTTCCTCCGGGATATCCTCCGGCTTAGGTACGTCGGTAAGGGTAGGATCTTCCAGCACTATCTTTTTCAAAGCCAGTACCCGTTCCTCCAGACGATCTGAGCGCATGAGGTGCAAAGCATCCAGCTTTCCGGCCTTCATCACGAGCTTGTCCGATCCCATTAAATTGGCCAAAAGGCCGTAAACCGCTGTAACTTGCCGTTTCAGCTGTTCTTCACCGGAAAGCTTCATGCCTAGTTTATGCTCTTTCTTCGTCAGGAGTTTTCGGATTATGCTCTTCATGCTGGAGCTTCCCCTTTCAATGTTGGAAACACTAGATTTGACATTACTCAGATGCTTCCACCTTGAGCTTGAGGTCAGCCACCACCCCGGGCAGAAGCTTTACCTTGACAATGTAGCTGCCAATGGTCTTAATGGGTTCTTCCAATTCTACCTTCCGCTTGTCAACTTCAATGCCAGCTGCATCCTTGACAGCGGCTGTTATATCGCCGCTGGTGACTGAACCAAACAGCCGGCCGCCTTCTCCAGAACGGGCCCGAATCACCAAGCTCAGGTCATCGAGGATGGCTTTCACTCTTTCAGCTTCTGCTCTTTCCCGAGATGCCCGCTCCTGTTCCAACTTCTTCTGATGCTGTAGACTCTTGAGATTACTTTTGGTAGCCTCTACCGCCAATCCCCTGGGGATTAGGAAATTGCGGGCATAGCCCTCCGCTACCTTTACCCTATCGCCTTGCTTCCCCAGGTTCTTGACATCCTGCTTTAAGATAACCTCCACGCAGCTCACTCCTTTGTAGCGTAATTACGCGGGTCCCTCCTGCCCTAGTTTCCGGAAGTCGAACCAGGTGTCTAAGACCCCAGCCCAGACAATCAGCGTCATGAACAAGGGATTAAACATAAAGAAAACAATCAGCCAGCGCAAGGCTTTAGCAACGTTAGCCTTATCTAGGAAATACCAAAGGATAGCCAGCCCCTGGAGCAGGAACACATAGTTGAATATGATCTGCAAATTGAGGCCCACTGTAAACCAGATATTGCCATCTGTCGCCCCACGGGTGAG
>JAAZHE010000077.1 GCA_012510855.1 Bacillota bacterium
CGGGACCGATGGAGAAATGAAAAGGAGCCTAGCGGCTCGCCACTTCTCCGGAAAGCTTACCGTTGCAGAACCGGATGCACTATATTGCATTGGGGAGAGATAGGGAGCGGGCTACCTGCGCTAGGCCGGCAGCGCCTTGACAGTCTGGAAGATTGTGATATAGTAAAGATTACAATTCACTGTACAAAGGCTGTGAATGGGAAGAGTAATCACCCAAGAGGGCAGATCCAGAGAGTCGGGTAAGGTGAAAGCCGATTCTGCTCTGCGGTGGTGAACATGGCCCAGGAGCCGTCATTCGAACATCCAGTGAATCGAGATCAGCCCAGCTGGATTAGTAGGGTGAACCGGGAACCTTGGTGAAGGTGAGGCGCCCGTTATAGCGCCAGGGTATGAAGGCCTCGTTCATTGCGAGAGCTGAGTACCTGGTAAGGCCAATGCCGCGAGGTATTGGTGAAATCTGGGTGGTACCGCGTGAGTGATGTCTCCCGCCCCTGGTGATAATCAGGGCGCGGGAGATTTTTAGTTGTGGAGCTATGTCCACCGGCATTGGAGAATTTCGGAGAAAGGAAGATGAGCACATGGGTAGGAAAGGAAGATATTACATTTCCACCCCTATCTATTACCCCAGTGATCGGCTGCATATAGGGCATGTCTATACCACTACTGTGGCCGATTGTCTTGCCCGATGGCACCGCTTCATCGGTGATGATGTGCTGTTTTTGACAGGCTCTGATGAGCACGGGCAAAAAATCGAAAGAATCGCCAAAGCCCAGGGAATTGAACCGAAGGCCTACGTTGACAGGATCGTCGACAGCTTCAAGGCCCTCTGGAAAAGGTACAATATTTCCTATGATGACTTTGTCAGGACAACTGAAGAGCGCCATCGCCGGGTGGTCCAGGAGGTATTTCGCAGAATCTACGAAAAGGGTGATATTTACAAGGGAGAGTACGAAGGCTGGTACTGTACCCCTTGTGAAGCCTTTTGGGTGGAAAAGAAACTGGAGGATGGCAAATGTCCGGACTGCGGCCGTCCGGTAGAACTGGTCAAGGAGGAGAGCTACTTTTTCCGCTTATCCAATTATGCGGACCGCCTGCTTCAACATATTGAGGAAAATCCTGAGTTTATCCAGCCGGAAAGCCGCCGGAATGAGATGATCAGCTTCATTAAGAGCGGTCTTGAGGACCTTTGTGTATCCAGGACGACCTTTGATTGGGGTATTCCCGTTCCCATGGATGAGGAGCATGTCATCTATGTGTGGATTGATGCCTTGACCAACTATTTGACCGGTGCCGGGTTCCTGCAAGATGAAGAGAAGTTCGCCCGCTACTGGCCGGCAGATCTGCATTTGGTCGGTAAGGAAATCGTCCGCTTCCATACAATCATCTGGCCGATTATCCTCATGGCTTTAGACTTGCCCTTGCCCAAGACGGTATTTGGACACGGCTGGCTGCTAATGGAGCATGACAAAATGTCCAAATCTAAAGGGAATGTGGTGGATCCAGTGGAGCTGGCCGATGAGTTCGGAGTCGATGCTGTCAGGTACTTCCTCCTGAGGGAGGTGTCCTTTGGTCAAGACGGCAATTTCTCCCGCCGAGCCCTCATTGATCGGATTAACGCGGATCTGGCCAATGACCTAGGCAATCTACTGCACCGCAGTGTAGCCATGGTTCTTCGCTATCGAGATGGAGTTATCCCTCAGCCGGGGGCTCTAACCGAGCTTGAGCAGGACCTGCAGCAGCTGGCCGCTGTCACTGCAGCCGATGTCAATAGGCATATCGATGCGCTGGAGATCAATGCCGCGTTGTCGGCAATCTGGAGATTGATTGGCCGTGCCAACAAATATATCGATGAAGCCGAACCGTGGACTCTAAACAAGACAGGCCAGACTGAGAGGCTTGATACTGTACTCTATCACCTGGGTGAGACCTTGCGGATCCTAGCCCTGCTGATCAAATCCTTCATGCCGGAGACCGGAGAAAAGATCTGGGCTCAGCTTGGCATAAGTCATTCCATCGAGTCTTGTCAGCTTGAAGATACAGCCTGGGGCGGTTTGCAGCCAGGGACCGAGGTGGTCAAGGGCGATCCGATTTTCCCGCGGATCGATGTGGAAAAACTAGCAGAAGCAGAGGAGGCATCCAGCGTGGCTGAGGCTAAACAGGAAGCTGCAGATAAGGCTGCCGAGGGGAAGGCAGAAGAAAAATTCCTAGTGTCTATTGAAGACTTTGCAAAACTCGATTTGAGGGTAGCAGAGGTCAAAGCTGCTGAGCCTGTTCCGGGGGCAGATCGCCTACTGAAATTAACGGTTACCATCGGGCAAGAAGAACGGCAGATCGTGGCCGGTATCGCCCAGCACTATACTCCGGAAGAACTAGTGGGCAAACGCATTGTGGTGGTGGCAAATCTCAAACCCGCTAAACTAAGGGGAGTTCTATCTGAGGGGATGCTGCTGGCGGCCTCCACTCAAGACAGCCTCGGGCTAGTCACTGTGGAAAGGGGTCTGCCCAGCGGAGCCAGGGTCAAATAATGGGTGATACCATGGAACTTATCGATACCCACGTTCATCTCAATGATGAGCAATTTGAAGAGGATCTTCCGGAGGTGATCCAGCGGGCTAGAGCTGCAGGGATAACCCAGCTGATTAACATCGGCTATGATTTGGATTCCTCTCGGAGGGCAATTCAGCAGGCAGGACAGTATTCGGGTTTAAAGACCACGGTGGGCATCCATCCCCATGATGCCAGTACCGCTACCGAAGCTGCTTTGGAGGAACTAGCAAAGCTCGCTGCAGCTGAATCGGTGGTAGCCATCGGGGAGACAGGCTTAGACTATTATTATGACAACTCGCCGAGGGACACGCAAAGGTACGCCTTTCGCCGGCAGTTGGAGCTGGCAAAGGAATTAGGTCTGCCTGTGGTAATTCACAGTCGGGATGCCACCCAAGATACGCTGGAGATTCTCAAGGAATTTGCTCCTTTGCGGGGCGTCATGCACTGCTTTTCGGGAAGTCTCGAGACAGCCGAGATCTGCATAGACATGGGCTTGTATATTGCCTTTGGAGGAGCAGTCACTTTCAAAAACGCCAACCGTCTGCGGGGGGTAGCAGCTAAGGTGCCTTTGGAGCGGATTGTGTTGGAGACCGACTGTCCATATCTAAGTCCGGAGCCCCGGCGGGGCAGGCGCAATGAACCAGCTTACTTGGTATACACCTTGGCCAAGTTGGCTGAGCTAAAGCAGGTTAGTGAGGCTAAAGCTGCTGAGATAACCACAGCCAATGCCAGGGTAGTCTTTGGCCTGTAGCAGGTAATTAAGGATAGACTCTTTGCAGTCGGCAGCACTACTAATCGGGGATGGCGGCACTATAGAAAAGTGCCCATCCCCGATTATTGTCTAGGCTCAAAGGGCAAAGATCATGCCGACTACTCCCCCTAGCAAGATGATGAGGACGCTGTTGAGCTGGGTCTTGGTGATGAGAAAAAAGGCAACCACGGCCAGAATCACCCTCTTGTAGTCGACAACGACCACCGGCAGAATGTAAAGACCAGCACAGGTAATAAGGACGACTATCGCGACGTGAATTCCCGACATGGCCCGACCCACCAGCGGGTGATTGCGATAGCGGGCCAGAAAATGAGCCAATAGGAAGACCAAGACTATAGACGGCGTGATGACCGACAGTGTCGTCAGTGCTCCTCCCAGAAGCCCATAGAGGCGATGACCTACAAAGGTGGCGGAGTTTACCGCAATGGGGCCCGGTGTCATTTCCGACACAGCCACTATGTCCAGGAATTCTTGTGGACTAAGCCACCCGGGTCCGATGAGTTCCCGCTCGAGCAGGGGAATCATCGCATAGCCGCCTCCCCAAGCTACACAGCCAATCTTGAAAAACGTAAGACAAAGGTGAAGTATGCTCATGATTGCTGGCACTGTGGTCTTCTCAAACCAGCAGCTCTCTTCCTCCGTTTCTATATTGTGTTAAGCCCGCTCATGCGCAAGCTGGTTAACGCACAAACAAGATACCGGCGGCGGCAGCAGCCAAGACTACCACTACGGGGTGAATGTTGAATACGATAATTGCTGCAAGACCAAGAAAGACAGCGACCCACTTCCACCAAACATTCAGAGTGGGGCGGCCTATCCGGAACACCGTGGATAATATGAGGCTGACAACTACAACGTGAGCTCCCCGGAGGAAATGATGTACCATCGGTAAGCTAGAAAACTCTTCGAAGGCGGTAGCAATGATGGAAATCACCAGGTATGAAGGCAGCACAACGCCCAAGGTTGCAGTTAGGGCACCGATGGCACCCCGAACCCTGTGACCGGTAAATAGGGCCACATTCACGGCAATGGCTCCGGGCAGGAACTGGGCGCCGGCCACGGCATCCATGAAATCCTCCGGCTGCACCCACCGATGTCGGTGTACCAACTCCTCCTCAATGAGTGAAATCATGGCATACCCGCCCCCAAAGGTGAAGGCACCGATCTTGAAGAATATCCAAAATATGGCAAGGAGACTAGGCGGCGTAACAGCGGCCGCTGCCTCTGGGGAAGCAGGTCCTCCTGCTCGCATCATGCTCTTCATAGTGAATCATCTTTCTGTTTTCTCAGTCGATCATCTTAGCGCTTTTGATAGCGCTGCTCCTTAGTAGGGATGTGGTAGGTATACCCGTCTATCGGACTGCGTTTTACATTCCCTCTATTACTCCGCTGGTGGCGGCCTCTGTCTTGTGGCGTTGGTTGTTAAACGGCCGCTTTGGCTTAGTCAATATTTTGTTGAGTTATTTCGGCATAACCGGGCCTTCTTGGCTTAACGATCCTCGTTGGGCTAAACTTGGAATCGTGCTCATGAATATCTGGGCCTTGGGCGAAAACATGATCATCTACCTAGCAGCATTGAAAGGAATACCAGTGCAATTGTACGAAGCAGCGGATGTCGATGGCGCTTCTTCCACCACCAAGTTCTTCCGAATCACGTTGCCCTTGATAACCCCCTCTCTATTCTTCACTTTCATTATGAATACCATTGATAGTCTCAAAATCTTCTCCCAGGCCTATATCATGACTGGCGGAGGCCCGGTGAACTCTACATTGTTCTATGTGTATTACCTGTTCAACAACGCTTTTCGGTTCTTCAAGATGGGTTACGCTTCCGCAATGGCGTGGTTGCTGTTTGCAATCATATTGGTGTTGACTCTGTTCCAGTTCTGGGCATCAAAACGCTGGGTTTACTATGAGTCAGCATCATTGGATCGGAGTGAGATTTGATGCGAAGCTACATTAAAGGGCAGAGGTGCAAGAGAGGGAGATATCTTGTGAAAAAGCTGAGTGTTCACATGTCCCTGATTGTTGGTTCTATAGTCTTCTCGCTACCATTTCTATGGTTGGTATCGACTTCACTCAAACCTGATGATCAGATTTTTATGTTACCCCCCAAGTGGATTCCCAACCCGGTGATGTGGTCGAATTACTCAAAAGCCCTGGAATATGCACCAATAGTGTTATTTGCCCGGAATACGCTGTACGTTAAGGTTATGAGTATAGCGGGCACCGTAATCTCGTGTCCATTGGTAGACTATGGGTTTGCTCGGTTTCGCTGGCCTGGAAGAAATGTCTTGTTCATGATCTTGTTGTCGACCATGATGCTACCGCCCCAAGTGACTATGATTCCCCTCTTCCTTATCTTCCGGGAAATGAACCTGCTCAATACCTTTGTGCCTTTATACATCCGAACGTTCTTCGGAACACCGTTTTACATTTTTCTTCTGCGGCAGTTCATACTGACGATTCCAACTTCGATTGAAGATGCCGCCAGAGTAGACGGCTGCGGCTACTTAGCTACTCTTTATCGTATTCTGCTGCCAATGCTGAAACCGGCACTGATCACTGTCGTCATTTTTCAATTCACTGCCGCCTGGAATGATTTCGTTAATCCACTTATCTACATAAATCGTCAAGAGTATAGGACATTGGCCTTGGGACTGGAGACATTCCAGGCAGAGTTTAATGAAGAATGGGCTCTTCTTATGGCGGCTTCAACAATGATGCTTGTTCCTGTCGTTTTGATCTTCTTCTTTTTCCAGAGATATTTTATCAGTGGGGTGGTGATGACCGGTCTAAAAGAGTAGTCCTGCAGTATGAGTGATGTCTTAAGTAAAGCTAATTAAGAAAGGAGATTGTTATGAAAAAGAATAGGATTTCCCTTCTTGTGCTGCTGTTGATCGGATCTGTTCTTGTGGGAACTGCAGGGCCGGTGGCAGCAAGAAAAGTCACTCTGGAAGTATGGGGTCTTGATCCAGAAGACCAAGGTTACGGTGCTTTGATTGATTATTGGAACAAGAATAATCCTGACATTCAAGTCAATGCTATCGCCGCTGGCATGAGGATACAGGATCCGCAGAAACTGCTGACTGCCATAGCCGCTGGAACCGGTCCGGATGTAGCCTGGGTTGACCGCTTCCAGATAGCTTCCTGGGTGGCGAGAAATGCGTTTCAGCCCCTAGATGATTTGGCTGCGGCTAATGATTTTGTGGCAGAGGATGTTTTCTATGAACCAGCACTAGATGAGGCAACCTACTTGGGTAGCCTTTGGGCATTGCCGACCACTACCGATAGCAGGGCTCTATACCTCAACATTGACTTGTTGGATGATGCAGGCCTTAGCGCGGATGACCTAGATACTGGGAACTGGGAACAGCTTACCGAGTATGCAGTCAAGCTTACAAGAAGAGATAGTTCGGGTCGGGTAACCCAGATAGGGTTTGTACCTACTCAGGATCCATGGACCTTAGGCAGCGGCGGCATGTGGCTTTGGGGTTGGGCCAACGGCGGCAGAGAAGTTGATGAGGAAGGCAACGTTGCTTTGGACAATCCCCAGTTTGTGGAAGCATTGGAGTGGGCCGTTGATGTCATTGACAAGTGCGGTGGAATGGTAGAAGTCGCCGACTTTGCTTCTGGCTTTGGCCCGGGCGCTCAAGAAGGATTCATCCAAGGAAAAATCGCTATCCGGCTTAACCATAATGAGTTCCTCCGTGACATTGCCAGGTATCGCCCGGATCTGAACTTCACCGTCCTTCCTATTAAATACCGCAACTCCAACAATCTCTTGTCTTTTGGCGGAGGACATTCCTTAGTTATTCCAAGGGGAACTGATAAACTCAAAGAAGCATGGGCCTTCATGGAGTGGTTTACCAGTGCAGAGGCTTGGGTACTGCACGCCCAGGCCTGGAAGGCGTATTTTGAGTCGGAGGGGCGTCCGTGGATACCCACATTTAGTGCCAACAAGCTAGCTAACGAATTAGTCCTCCGGCAAGTATTCCAGCCACAAGAAGAGAAGTGGCTGCATTTTGTCCGCATCTTCGAGGAACTCCTGAACTACAACAGGTTCCGCGCTCAGTCGCCAGTAGGACACCAGATCCATCAAGCATTCCTATTTGAAGCCCAACAGGAAGCTCAGTACCATGTTAAGACTGCCGAACAAGCGCTACGAGATGCTACAGTTAAATGTCAGCAAGAGCTTGAAGAATTCTTGCGTCACCAGTAGCCTGGAGTAAACCATGGGCAGGGGTAGCTCCATACCCCTGCCACTACACGTTTACACATGACTTATAACTTGGAGACAACATTCGATGAAAGGATGAGCCGGTGTGTTGATCCCATTCGATGGAGTACAACTTAGGCGTTATTCCATACCTGAGATTAAGGAGAAAATTCGACATACATATGGTCTAGTCATTGTAGACGGGTTTGCTGAAGCTGTCACCGAAGAAAGCAATGCCAGGAGCCAGCACTGGCCTATTGCATCCTACCTACATACTCACCAAGCATGGTGCATAGACCACTCGACCTATTCCCACTTTACATGGCTAACCCAAGAAGTGCCTGATGACTGTGCACCGTGTGATGTAGTTTTTGTCTTCCCATTGGCGATGGGTTACGGTGTAGGTTACCCTGAGCCCTCTGGGTGGTTTGAGCTCTGCATAAATGGAAAGACCATAATCAGGTTTCGGGAAGTAAAGTATTCCGAACTGTGGACGCAAGGGGATTGTGCCTTATACTATGATGTCCGGCGAGTTCATGTTGCACCTGACGGTCTGGGGCTTTATCTTGATCCGTGGTCCAAAGGTAGCAGGATGGTGAGCATGGGCATCGGCATCCTGAAGGTTCCTAATCGGTATGTTGCACCTGGACAGAAAGCAAAACTTACCGTAAAGGCCAAACAATACTTTCCATCAAGAACGTGGTTGCGGGTGGATAAAGTCTTCGATGAACGGAGCAGTGGTGACCCGAATTTGTGGAACTTGACTTGGGAAACTGGGTTAAAGAGGATACTTCATGGCACTCCGCCGGTGAACATTTCATATGGCAATGTCTATTTTGGCGACATTCACGCCCACAGCTTTTGTGGGTTCGAAAGTCCCTGCGGACCTTGGGATAGGCAAATCCGTGACGATTGCGTGGGCTGTCAGCTTGAAGGCAGGGGCAATGGATGTGGCTGGGGTAAGGTTAGCAGCAACTACGAGTACGCAAGAGACATAGCCAATCTGGACTTCTTTTGCCTAAGTGAGCATGACTTCCAGATGCCTGGGGACCAATGGAAAAAAAGAGTAACGATATCGAACGCGTACAATGAACCGGGGAGATTTGTCACAATCAACGGATACGAGTATACATCATGGCAATATGGGCATAGAAATGTCTATTTTCGAGGGGATTCTCCACCGATGTTTCCTGCGAGTCCGAACCTGGGGAGATACGCTAACAAACCGCAGGTGCCGCCAGAGGAATTGTGGGATTATCTACAAAGGAATGCTGAGGATTTCATTACTGTTCCCCACCATATGACCGCCGCCCCTCATCCGTTTTGCTGGGAGCGCTTCAACCCTCGGTATGATGTGAATGTGGAAATCTTCTCTGGCTGGGGGAGTTCAGAATCTGCGGAAGGTCCTTTAGTGGGTGACGGGTCAGATAAGTACTCTCATCTGACGGTCCAGGAGGCATTGAAAAAGGGTCTGAGATTTGGATTTGTCTCCGGCTCTGATTCCCACGATGGCTGTCCCGGCAATGCCCAAGGCATCTCAATTTACAACTGGGCCAACAAGTTTTCAAAAGTGGGTAGCGGTAGGACGGCAGTGGTATGTGAAGAGTTGACTAGAACCAGTGTATTTGATGCCATGAAACATCGGAGGTGCTACGCTACAACAGGCGCCCCAATAGCTGTTGATTTTCAGATTGATGGGGTTCCGATGGGCGGTGAATTGGAAAATAAAGGGATCCGGCATCTAGAGTGTAAGGTCAAGGCGCCCGCGACGGTCGAGCGCATCTATGTGGTAAAAAATGGAGAGATCCTTACCTGGAAAGCCTGTGCTAGTAAGGTAGAGGAGTTGGACTTTAAAGATAATAAGAGTCTACCGGTAGACTCTTACTATATCAAGGTGGTACTCAGTGACATGGAGACCGCTTGGGTTAGTCCCATATTCGTTCATGGAGAATGACCTAGCCTTCGTCTCCTAGGCTGGTCGGGAGTATGGGGCCTTACTTACACTTGATACAGCAGCTAGTCTGGTTGGCACGATTTGGGTTTCTGGTGAAGTCTACCCCTTGCAGAGATAAGGGGCTGCTGATCTGGAGGCAGCCCTTGATTTTCACCCACTATCGGGATATAATAATAAACACAGGCGGATGTGGCCTAGTGGTAGGGCATCGGCTTCCCAAGCCGAGGATCGCGGGTTCGAATCCCGTCATCCGCTCCATTTTTATTTGCCGGCGTAGCTCAATCGGCAGAGCGGCGCATTC
>JAAZHE010000078.1 GCA_012510855.1 Bacillota bacterium
GGAAGCGCTGGTATCCGTAGCGAACGGCAAGGTCGCCCAAGCCACCTCCTCCGACAGCCCCTGCCATGGCTGAATAACCGATGAGATTCACAGCTGTAATTGTCACCCCGGAAACCAGGGCGGGCAGCGCTTCGGGAATCATAACCTTCCAGATAATCTGGAAGGGCGAGGCACCTAAGGCCAGGGCCGCTTCTACAACCCCTCCGTCCACTTCCTTTAAGGCTGTCTCTACCAACCGGGCCACGAAGGGGATGGCAGCTACCGTTAAAGGTACCATGGCTGCCGTTGTGCCGATAGATGTTCCCACCAGCATCCGGGTAAAGGGAATAATGGCTACCATCAAGATGATAAAGGGTATGGATCGCCCAATGTTGATAATAGTGGCCAGTACCCGGTTAATGAGGGGATTCTCCAGGATATGTCCCCGTTCGGTAGTAACCAAAATGATGCCCAAGGGTAGACCAATTACTTCTGCGAGGACTACCGATACCCCCACCATGTACAATGTCTCACCTGTGGCCTGCCAGATCAATCTCCAAACCATGGGGTTAAACATCCCGCAGCACCTCCACATGCAGATCCTGCTCGATCAAAAACTGGGTAGCTTCAGCAATGGCTTGGTCATCCCCAGACAGCTGCACTACCAAGGTCCCAAAGGGGGTGTCCTTGACGTGATCGATTCGTCCGAAGAGAACGTTGACCATCACCGGAAATCGCTGCATCAAAGCGGCCATGATAGGTTTACCAGCCGATTCCCCGATAAAGGAAATCTTGAACAGAGGTCCATCGCCGTTGGCATGATGTTCCAAGAGTTCCGGGGGAATTTCGATATCGATTACACCACGCACCAAGCGGCGGGCTTCTTCTGTCTTGGGCCTTGTGAACACATCTAGAACCGGTCCGCACTCTACAATACGGCCGTTCTCAATTACCGCCACCCGATCGCAGATCTGCTGGATGACCGGCATTTCGTGGGTGATAAGTTAAATCGTCAGCCCCATCTTCCGGTTGATATCCTGAAGCAGTTCCAGCACGGCAGTGGTCGTTTCTGGATCTAAAGCAGAAGTAGCCTCGTCGCAAAGGAGTACCTCCGGGCGGTTAGCCAGGGCTCTAGCAATGCCCACCCGCTGTTTCTGACCGCCGCTGAGCTGCGCCGGATAGCTGTCGGCTTTATCCTCTAGACCCACCAGCCGCAAAAGCTCATGAACCCGCTCCCGAATCTCTGCCTTGGGCACACCAGTGATCTCCAAGGGGAAAGCTACATTGCGGAAAACAGTCCGGGAAGACAGCAAGTTAAAATGCTGAAAAATCATGCCGATTTTCTGCCTGGCCTTTCTGAGCTCCCCCTTGCTCAGGGCTGTCATGTCGATGCCGTTGACCAGCACCTGCCCTTCCTGCGGCCTTTCCAGCATATTAATACAGCGTACCAGGGTGCTCTTGCCGGCACCGCTGAGACCGATGATGCCGAAGATCTCGCCGGGCTTAACATAGAGATTGACATTATCCAGGGCCCGGAGTTCCCTTTGTCCGTCGGTATATATCTTGGTTAACTGGCGAATCTCGATCAAACATCCCCACCCCCTACGCTCCAAACAGCTTAAAAAAATCCCCTTCCAAGACGGAAGAGGATATCATATATCGCTTCAATTCCGTCTCTCATCTCTCTGGTGTCCTATTGCACACCAGCAGGAATTGGCACCTTGCGCCTGAGCGCCGGTTGCCGGGTTTCATTGGGCCAGTCCCTCCACCACTCTTGATAAGAGCAAGAACTGCTAATTCGTTATTTAGTTGTTAGACCAAGTATAGCAGTAGCTGTTTTTCCTGTCAACAGCTATTCTAGCATTTTATGCAGGGGTTAGCGTAAAGTTTTGGTAGACACGAAAGGAAAAGATGTCCCGTATGATCCATTGGACAGGCTTGACCGCCGTTCGCAGGTCAATAGATAGTAGATCTGGAAGAGGAGCAAACCGGCAGTACTATTGTGCTACTCTACCCAGTCCTGCCAGATCAAGTTGACCAGCAAAATGACAGGCAACTACATGGGATGATCCGCCTTTCGTACTGATATTCCTAAGAAGGGGCTCCTCCTGCCGGCATATATTCTCCGCATACCTACATCTAGGATGAAAGGCGCACCCCTCCGGGCGTCTAGATGGATCCGCCACTTCCCCTTCCAATACCATGCGCTGCAGTTTGTACCTGGGGTCAGGCCTGGGAACTGCCGAAAGAAGTGCCTCTACATAGGGATGCTGTGGATTGTGGAAGAGCTCTTCAGTATCTGCAACTTCAACGATCTTACCCACATACATCACTGCGACCCGATCACACATATGCTCAACTACACCGAGATCATGGGAGATGAATAGGTATGTAAGATTGAACTGCTCCTGTAAATCTTGCAGTAGGTTTAAGACCTGGGCCTGGATAGACACATCGAGGGCAGAAACAGGCTCATCGGCGATAATCAGGTCTGGATTCAAAGCCAAGGCCCGGGCAATACCGATGCGCTGCCTCTGCCCACCGCTAAAGGCATGGGGATATCGGCTCATATAGCGGGGATCCAGCCCTACCGTTCTCAAGAGCTCAACAACCCGTTCTTCTTGTTCCGATTTGCTCCCCACCCGATAACAAACCAGCGGCTCCGCTATGATCTCCCTTACCGTCATCCTAGAGTTCAATGACGAATAGGGATCCTGAAAGATCATTTGCATATGTCTGCGCATCTCCCGCATGGCCTTGCGGTCTAACCCCGTCAAATCCACCGGTCCATCTTTGGTGTGGAATATCACTTCACCGGAGGTAGGTTCGATAGCCCGCAGGATGCACCGCGCGACTGTAGTCTTTCCGCAACCACTTTCACCCACCAGACCTAAGGTTTCTCCCCGGGTAATATCGAAACTCACCCCATCTACTGCCTTCACAAACCCAACTTGACGTCTAAAAAGCCCCCGCACCATGGGGAAATGTTTTTTTAGTTCCCTAACCTCGAGCAGCGGTTCCCGTTTCATCGGCCGTCCCCCCTTCTCCGGTCTCAGCAGCAGAGCCGTCAGAGTAGAGCCAGCAGTTGACGATGTGATCTACCCCAACGGCGACATTATCTGGCACAACCTTGTCACATAACCCTGGCTTCATATCCGGGCAACGGGGATGAAACGTGCATCCCGGTACTTGTACAAATGGGTCAGGTACGCTGCCGGCAATAGACCACAACCTCTCTCCCGTCTTTTGCCCCACCTTGGGGACCGATTTCAACAAGGCCCGAGTATACGGGTGTTTGGGATTATAGAAAACCTCGTCCACAGGGGCTTCTTCAACGATTCTGCCTAAGTACATCACCGCTACTCGGTGGGCCATCGATGCTACAATACCTAGATTGTGGGTAATCATGAGTATAGACATCTGCAGCTGCTCCTGAAGGCGAGCCAGAAGCTCCAAGATCTGCGCTTGGATTGTCACATCGAGGGCAGTAGTTGGTTCATCGGCAATCAGCAAAGTAGGACGACAGGAGAGAGCCATGGCAATCATTGCCCTTTGCCTCATTCCCCCGCTCAGCTCAAAGGGATAACTATCGATTCTCCCCGCAGCATCGGGAATTCCCACCAAGCTCAGCATCTCAATGGTCCGCTCTTTGGCTTCCTGCAAGGACATATCTTGATGAAGCCGCAATGCTTCTATAATCTGATCTCCAATAGTGTGAACCGGGCTAAAGGAAGTCATAGGCTCTTGGAATATCATGGAAATGTGTTTACCCCGAATGCGGCGGATTTCCGGTCCATCTTCAGGCAGGCTGGTCAGGTTGATATCTTTTACACCCGTTTCTGTTCTGAGATAAAGATGTACTTCCCCAGCGATGATTTTCCCCGGAGGAGGAACCATTCGCAAAATGGACCGCGCCGTCATGCTCTTGCCGCAGCCGCTTTCCCCAACCAACCCAAGTGTCTCACCTTCGTGTATATCTAGGTTAACGCCATTGAGCACCCTTACGAGTCCTTCCCGAGTCCGGAAATGAACATGTAAGTCTCTAATACTCAAGAGCAAGTCCCGCTGCATCGTGATTCTCCGCCTCCCTCCCGTCAAGTTGCTGTAGTGTAAGGATCAGCTGCATCCCGCAATCCATCGCCCACGAAGTTAAAGGCAAGTACAGCCAGAACAACCAACAAAGCTGGATACAACAGCCACGGCGCCATGGCCACTGCATGGATGTTCTGGGCGTCCTGCAAAAGTACTCCCCAACTGATCACCGGCGGCCGCAGGCCAATACCCAAGAAACTCAGGGACGTTTCCGACAAAATCATGCCGGGAATGGATAGAGTCACCGAAGCGATGATATGGCTCAGGAAAGAAGGCAGGAGGTGTTTGAAAATAATGCGGGACTCCGATGCACCGGAAAGCCGTGCTGCCAGCACGAAATCCTCATTCCGCAATGATAGGAACCAACCCCTGACCACCCTCGCCAGCCCCGTCCAACCAATAAACGATAGAATAACAGTAATGCCGAAGTATACTAAGAGGGGTGACCAATCCGCGGGAAGCGCAGCGGCTAACGTCATCCACAAGGGGATTGACGGAAAAGCTTGGATAACTTCGATGAGACGCTGGATGATGAGATCAATGACGCCTCCGAAGAGGCCCGACACACCGCCTAAAATTATCCCCAGCACCAGCGAGATCAGCACTCCAACTAGGCCAATTGATAGGGATACCCGGGTGCCGTACACCATCCGGGAAAAGACATCCCGTCCCAGCTGATCGGTGCCGCAGAGGTAGATCACTCCACCTTCATCTGTACCAAACAGGTGAAGGTCTGTCTTGAACAGCCCGAACAGTTTATACTCATAGCCCCTGACGAAAAATTTGAGCGGATATACTTTGCTTTCATCGGGAACGTAGACCCGTTTAAAGGTTGTCATATCCATTTGGCTTTTTACTCCGTAGACGAAGGGCCGCAGATGAAAATTGCCGGAGTTATCGACAAAGCGGGGTAACTGAGGAGGTGCAAAGGGATGGCCCGTCCGATAATGGGGATTATATGGAGCAATAAAATCACCAAATATGGCAACTAAGTAAAGGAAAATGACAACTATTCCGCCCACTACTGCCATACGATGTTTAAGAAACTTCCACCACATCAACTGTGCCTGGGAGGCAACAAAGAAACGCTCCTTGGTCGGGTCAATGGCCCTCTCGTCGGTCAGCTTGGGACCAGATTGCGGAAGTGGTGAGGACATTAACTCCTTATTCGCCATAGCTATTACCCCTTTACTATCAATCATTCATACCGAATCCGCGGGTCAAGCCACGCAAGTAAGATATCTGACAGAAGCATGCCGACTACAGTCAAACACGCCAGGAGCATGACGAAGGTTCCTGCCAAGTACATGTCCTGGCTGAGGAGGGCTCGGTGGAGCAGTGGCCCCGTGGTGGGGAGACTGAGAACCACCGATGTTATAGTCGAACCCGAGACTATTTGCGGCAGCGTAAAGCCAATTGAGCTAATAAAGGGATTCAAAGCTACCCTCACTGGGTATTTGAGCACCAGCTTCCATTTCTTGAGTCCCTTTGCCCTGGCAGTCTCCACATACGGCTTCTGCAGCTGATCCAGCAGGTTAGCCCGCATGGTTCGTATCAGTCCAGCAGCACTTGACATCCCCACAATAATCGTCGGGATAATCATATGCTGCAGGAGATCAACTACTTTGGCCCAGCTCCACGGGGCGTCTACATACTCCGGTGAAAACAGCCCGCCGACGCTAATACCAAAGTACCGGTTGGCAAAATACATCAAGACTAGAGCCAACATGAAACTGGGAACCGACAGCCCCAGAAATCCAATGAAAGTAAAAACATAATCGAAAATGGAATACTGCCGTACCGCAGATAGGATGCCGATGGGCAGTGCGATAATCCAAGCAAGGAGCAGTGAACTAAGGGATACCGCCACCGTCAGCGCCAGCCGCTCACCGATTAGATTGGCGACCGGTTGATTCCACTCAAAGGAGTAGCCGAAGTTGCCCTGAAAAATACCGGTAAGCCACTTGAAATACTGCACATAAAGAGGTCGATCTAACCCATATTGACGTCGCAGCGCAGCCACCAGAGCCTCATCCACCACCACACCGGTCTGTGATAGCTGAGCAATGTAGGATGTTAAATAGTCACCGGGCGGCAGCTGAATCAAGACAAAAGAGATCACTGATATAACCAAGAGAGTCGGGATCATGTATAGTATTCTCTTGACCAAGAATGCCAGCACAGCACCACCACTCCCTTCTTGTCCTATCTCACTGGTTACCCCCAGTAATAAAAGGTGCTTCACCCCCTCGTGCAACAGTTCTCCAACAGTCCTCAGAGCAGGACAACCATAAAGACGTTTTATCGTGTTTTTCTATATTTCTATTAAATCGCTTCCATTCCCTCTTTTTGCTATGATATTGATTTTGAGATGTAATTGCTGCTCTTTGCTATGTTTATCCCGATCGTTTATTTAAGTGCGTTCTTTGCCGCAAAGAAGGAATTTTCCATTTAAAGTAGAAGGATCAATACAACTTTGATGATAGGGGGATTGTGTATGAACAAGGTTGTGAGAACTCTGCAGTTGCTTCTTGTCTTACTGCTCCTTATCACCGCACCGTTCACTGCACTGGCGTACAATGAAGCTCCGATGCTGAGGGAACTGGTAGAAGCCGGTAAACTGCCGCCTGTTGAAGAGAGACTGCCCAAGGAACCGCTGGTGCTGGAACCCCTCAATGAAATCGGTCAATATGGAGGCACCCTGCGCTCGGCCACAACTGAACCCAACACTTGGCAGGCCGACGGGCATGCCCACCTTAGGCTGCCGTACTTGCTTTGGGTGGACCGGTCAGGTTCCGAGGTAGTCCCCTATTTTGCCAAGGGATACGAATTTACTGACGAAAACAAGACCCTGACGCTGTATCTTAGAGAGGGTATGAAATGGTCCGATGGTCACCCGTTTACAGTTGATGACATACTCTTCTGGTGGGAAGACCAGATCCTTAACGATGAATTAACCCCAACTAAGCCCAACATCTGGAAAGCCGGTGGCGAGCTGGCGAAGTTTGAAAAAGTAGATGATTACACACTTAGAATTCGATTCGCCGCACCGTACAGACCTATACTCTCGTATATTGCCTACTGGGGTTCAATGCAAAGCAACATGTTCCAACCCAAACACTATCTGAAAAAATGGCATATAAAGTACAATCCGGAAGCCAATGAGCTTGCTAAAGAAGAAGGCTATGAATTCTGGTACCAGGCATTCCGAGCCCATGCCGATATAACTCCAGCGCAAACCGACTTGAACCTGCCTACTCTAAACCCATGGATGATCGTACAGCGCAATCCAAGCCGTATCGTACTTGAAAGGAACCCATACTTCTGCGCAGTGGATACTGCCGGAAACCAACTTCCTTATATAGATCGGATCGTTGTTGATGTGGTCGAGAGAGAGACACTGGTTATCAAAGCAACAAGTGGAGAACTAGACTTTGCTGGGATGAGCTTGGAAGTCACCGACACACCAGTCCTCAAAGAGAATGAAGCAAGGGGCAATTACACCGTTTACCTCTGGCCGAGCACGATGCCGGCGGAAATTGGAATTGGTTTCAACCTAGCACACAAAGATCCTGCTTTCAGGGATATCTATCAAGATGTGCGCTTCCGCAGAGCCATGTCACTGGCGATTAACCGAGAGGAAATCAACGACTTAGTCTTCTTCGGTCAAGGCGTCCCAATGCAGGCCACCATCCACCCCGATACCAGTTACTTCAAAGAGGAATGGGCCCAGGCCTACGCCCAGTACGACCCCGATGAGGCCAACAGACTGCTGGATGAAATGGGGCTCAATCGCGGGCCTGATGGATGGCGGGTCCGCCCGGACGGAACAACCTTGGTGGTCACAGTTGACTACTCCAACACGCTGCCCTTTGGTCACGAAACCCTGGAACTAGTCAAGAGTTACTGGGAAGATGTAGGAGTGAAAGTGTCGCTTAAAGCCCATGAGCGGTCACTTTACACCAACATGTACGAAGCCGGTGATGTGGGAGTCGGGGTTTGGCACCTTGACCGCATGATCGAATCCAAGGTGAACTTACCGGACCTCACTAAGTTTAACCCGAAATCGGAAGTTGCTTGGGGCTGGGCTTGGAAGCATTGGCTGGATACTGATGGTGCCGCAGGTGAAGAGCCATCGGGTAAAGCTGCAGAAGCTTTCCTAGCCTTCATGGATGCCTTCAAGCGCTGGTACAATGCTAGGAGCGAAGAGGAGTATCTGCAGATCGCCGAGGAAATCTGGGACAATCAAGCGGAGAACCTGTGGATTATCGGCACAGTGGGATTGTCGAGGCATCCAATTCTCAAGTCCAATAGACTCCACAATTTCCCCGAGGAATGTCCGTGGGGTGACGACATGAGCTGGTGGAGGATTGCATACCCAGAATTGTGGTACCTCAAATAAGCTGCTCCAAGTGCTGGTAAGTCAATAAGTATAACGCAACAGAGCTCCATATTGTTGGGCAGGGCTAGGCTAATATCTAGACCTGCCCAACTGCTGGAATTGGGAATTTATCCGCTTGACCAATCTAGCTTCTGCCGCCAACGGGCCTGGCCTACTGGCAACCCTATAGTTACCTAACCAGGATAGAATTCAGAAGAAAGGTTGTGTGATATGGACAAGTTGCTGTCGTGGCCATATGGTGCGATCTACAAAGGAGCAGCAGCCGGCGAACTGTTTCAACTGGTGACAACCGAGGACTCAAAACCGTTAGTGGTTGAGTCCCCGATCTTCTGCCTCGACGCTGAGATGGTCTCCGATTTTGCCTACCAAGGCTGCAGCGGGCCAGCTGAGATAACCGATGATATATCCCAATGGAGTATTACGTATTCAAGCCGTAGATTTCCAGACGTTGAACTAACGGTTGTAATGAGGGTTTGCCGCCATTCGCCGATCTTCCGCTTCAGGTACGCATTGTCTTCGGATAGTGAACGGAAATTATCCAAGCGGAATGAGGCCGATGAGCTCAGGTATATGGAGATCTCCACTGCTCAAGGTCCGATGCAGGTGACCGAAATCCAGCTCAGCAACTTCAACCCCCTTGTCCACTCCTACTACCCAATTGAAGTTGTGCGGGACTGTGGCGAGCTTTCCGTCGGAACCCAGTTTGCCGGCCCCCTTGTTTTCTTTGACTCGGAGGCTACCTGTGGTTTACTGGCTTTTGAGCACGGCAGCCAACATCCCAATACTTTCTTAGAGTTCGCCGCTGAGCAAACAGATGAGGTTTTTAAGATCGCCATTCATGCTGTTAAGGGAAATTATTATAATGGACAGCCTGTCAGCAAGCAGCAGCCCTTTGAGTCTGTCTGGTTCCAGCTGGCATTGGTTCCCGAGAGTAAGGAGAGTCTACAGAGGCACTATCGTGAGTTTATCTTGAAGTATATGAGCACCAATCAAGAATCCCGTAAGCCTTATGTCTTCTACAACACCTGGAACTACCAAGAGCGAAGGAAGTACTTCGACCAGCAGCCTTATCTATCAGAAATGAACGAAGACCGAATGCGGCAAGAGATAGAGGTGGCCCATAGGCTCGGGATTGATGTGTTTGTCATCGATACGGGATGGTATATTAAGACAGGCGATTGGACAGTCAATCCGGAGCGTTTCTCCGATAACCTCCGAGGGATCAAGTCGCTCCTCGATTCCTATGGGATGAAGCTGGGGTTGTGGTTTAATCCCACAGTTGCAGCAAAAAGTTCCCAAGTTGTCCAAGAGCTGCCCCATTGCATCATGACCAGGGATGAGCAGCCGATTTATCATCCTCAAATTTGGGAAACCGAAGGTAGCTATGGAATGTGTCTTGCCTCTGAATACTCCGATTGGTTTATTGACAAGCTGATCAGACTCCATGATGAACTGGGAGTTACGTATTTTAAGTGGGACGGCATCGGGCAGTATGCTTGCAACTCTCCCCTGCATTGGCACGGCAATGAAACCAACTCGCCCCAAGAAAGAGCTGAATCATATGCGTATGAACTGGGAAGACAGATGATTCGTATCGGACAAGCGGTGACAGACCAGCGGCCCGATGTGATCATCGACTTCGATGTGACAGAGGCTGGACCGTTTGTCGGTTTGGGGTTCCTGGCTGTAGGGAAGTATTTCTTGGTCAACAATGGACCATACTTCCATGATTTTGATATCCCCAAATGGGTGAAAATCCAGCCGGACACCATTAACGTGTTCTTCTTCCCCGGCCCCGCCCGTCCCAGATTCTGCCGCACCGGTGTCTTGTACGACAAGTACATACCATCTAATCTGTTCCTAACCCACTACCTACCTGACCAGCCGCGGGTATCCCAGGCCAATAGTGTTGCTTCCCTGGTTTTGGGCGGCCAAGGCATCTGGGGTGACTTGATAGCTCTGTCCGACGATGACGTGCGGTACCTTGCGGAGCAAATTGCCAAATACAAGCGGGTCTCCTCTGCAGTAGTGGAAAGTTATCCGAGAACAGTTGGCACCATAGGGTCCAGTCCAGAGATTTACGAAAAGATCGACCCCGAGGCAGGGTGTGGAATGGTGGTCTTCTTCACCGTAAAATCAGGGAGATTTCGCTACGTGACCCAAAGACTAAAGCACACCAATGTAATCGTCGACGGAGCAGATACCTGGGAAGTCACGAGAAATCAGCGGCTGGTGCTGACTGTAAATCTGGATGATAACGACGCGAGGGTTGTTTATGTACTACCGGCTGATTAAAACCGGTGTATGCATTAACGTGCGGAGGTGCTGATTATGTTTGACATTAGTTGTGTACCATTCAGCCGCTACGGTTCCTATCTTGTTTTCTCTATCTTGCCGGGCATCAGAAAATTCTTCACCGGTAAGCCGGGTTTGTACTTGCGGGTCCTACACGGAGATGCCCGCAAAGGCGAGGTATTCTTGGTCGAGCCTATCGATGATGGAGGCAACCCCCTATGTTACACAACTGAAACGTCTCCCGAACTATTGCGCTTAACCACCAGCACAGGCAGCCTTGAAATCTGCATGCCAGATGAGAAGACGGTTAGAATGCGAGGTAAAGGTGTTGGTGTGAGACTATCCCGGGGCTCAACCGTAGTGGTGCCGCAAGGGGATCATACATGGCTGCTCAATATCTTTGAATGCCGCACCCGTTTTGCCTTGACGGCACTGTCAGGAAAGGTAAACGTACCCGCTCCTTGGACAGGAGTCGACTGCACCCAGCTGGAGGTACTTGGCCGGCCGGACGAGAGTGGGACCTTCGAGATCGTGCTGGAAGAATGCCTGGTGGGATGGCATCCCCGTGAACATACCGATTCCTTCGATGCCTGTGTCGCTGGGGTTAGACAGGAGTTCACCGACTTTCTCAACCGCTGTCCGTCTGTTCCAGAACAGCTTGCTGAGGCCCGGAGACTGGCTGCCTATGTGAACTGGTCTGCGGTAGTTGCATCGGATGGGCTTATCAAGCGCCCCGCCATGTACATGTCGAAAAACTGGATTACCAATGTTTGAA
>JAAZHE010000079.1 GCA_012510855.1 Bacillota bacterium
AAGACAACCTGCGCGGTACCATCCTACTTACCTTCACCGGCCAAATCGCGGTGAATGGTCAACTCGTCGGGATGACGATGAATGCCCATCCCTCTCCTCTTAACGGCGGATATTCCGGTATGGCCTACTAACCTTCAGCCAACGGCTCCAAAGCGAACTTCACTGGATCTACATACCCAGGGTGCTTTCAGTCCATGGCACCCTGTCCCTGCCGGCGTCAAAACCCAGCTACTCCTCTTCTTCATCGCCTTTGTCGAAAGATATTCACTAACCAAGGTTCTAGTTCATAATAGCTTTTACTGCACGATGATGCTTATACAGTAAGTAAGCAGTGATCGAACCGGTGGCCTCAAACAGCTTCCAAAAGAAATCGGCGGTCAACATCAGGGAGACCCCACCCTTCCAGTTAATCCCCGTTCGATGCATTCATTATAGCATACAGCCTGCCCATTTACAAGGCCGTAACATCGGGCTGCCTTGACGATAAATCCCGGACCAACCGGATAATTGCGGCACAACTGGATAAACTACCGGGTGATTCTACCCTGCAAAGATACATGTGGAATGGAGTGAAACTGATGCCGAACTTGGAAGAAATGCAGGCAGTCGGCCAAAGCTGTAGCGAGTACACACCCATCCACTGGGGACCTAGGGCTTCCAACCATGAGTCAGAAGCCATCAGCTGTGCGACCTGCGTACACTGGCAGGGCGAGGAGGAAATGTGCGAACTGGATATCTATGAAGAACAGCTGCTGAATCTAGATCAGACTTAGGTAGCCCGGTTTTCTAATGGTGGTCAGCCGCCAGGTGCCGATACCGCACTGCTTCATAGAGCAGGATACCGCATGCTACTGCAGCATTGAGGGACTCTACACCGGAGGCCAGGGGAATGCGGACCCTAACGGGGGCAGCGAGGAGCAGCCCCGGCTCAATGCCCTGGCCTTCATTGCCTATGATAACTGCAATAGGGCCGCTGTAATCTGCTTGAAAGTGGTACTGATCGCCCTCCACATCCGCGGCAATCAAGCGGCATCTCCACTGAGACAGCTCCTTCAGCAGGTCTTGAGAGCTATCGTAGAAGGTGATGGGGACTCGGAAAACCGCACCCATGGTTGCCCTTAGTGTCTTGGGGTTAAAGGGGTCTACTGTTCCCTTGAGACATAAGATCCCATCGACGCCGGCCGCGGCTGCAGTCCGGATTATGGTACCCATGTTCCCAGGGTCTTGTACCCGGTCAACGACCAGATAGAGTTCCCGACCTGAACTTGGCCGTTGGGGGAAGACTGGGCGGGCAACTGCTGCTGCTACACCCTGCGGTGTCTCGGTACTGCTCAAAGTCTTAAAGAGCGATGGCGAACAGCGGAACACTTCCCGGGCCAAAACCTCCGCTGCCTCCAACAAAGCTCGTTGTTCGGGGCCTTTCTCATCAAAGCCAGCCTCGTAAAAAAGGGCCTCAATGGTAGTTACCCCCCGTCGAGCAGCCAAGAGAGCCTCTTGAACAAATCGGCTCCCCTCGACCGGCACCAAGCCAGTCCTGTCCCGTCCCTTCCGGGTATACAAGGACCGCATCAGCTTGACCATTGGGTTCTGGGGGCTAGTTAATTCTCGCACTCGCACTATGTCTTTACTCCCATCCGTCCGGGGTCAACGAAAAAGCAGCCGTGCTGGTAGTACCATTGTAGATCCCACCCCGCCTGACTGCTCTCCCGCTTAACTACCACTGTGCTGTACTAGTTTCCTAGTCCCTGTTTAGCCACATCTACCAGCCGGCTAAAAGCTTCAGCATCATTGACTGCCAGCTCAGCCAGCATTTTGCGGTTAATCTCCAGACCGGCATTCTTGAGACCGGAAATGAACCGGCTGTAGGACAATCCGTTGAGCCGGGCTGCGGCATTAATCCGGCTGATCCACAATCTACGGAAATCCCGCTTGCGGTCTCTTCTATCTCTATAGGCATAGGCCAATGATTTCATAACCTGCTGGTTAGCAGGACGAAACAGCCTGCGGCTAGCGCTGTAATAACCTTTAGCCTGCTTCAGCACTTTCTTGTGCCTTGCTCTTGTAGTTGTACCACCTTTTACCCGTGGCATTTCCTTCGCCTCCTAAACCGTGTAAAGTACTGCGACTACCCTCGACTAAGCGTAGGGCAAAAGCCTTTTCGCCCTTTCCTGATCAGCGGCACTAACCAAAACAGCATGGCGTAGTCTCCGCTTCTGCTTAGGGCTCTTCTTTCCCAAGTTGTGTCTGCGATAGGCGTTGCTCTTCTTAAATCTGCCAGAACCTGTGGCCTTCAATCTCTTAGCTGCACCCCGATGAGTCTTCAACTTTGGCATCGATATCTTCCTCTCTTACCTCAATCCTGTTTCGGAGATAGGATCATGATCATCTGCCGCCCTTCGATGACAGGCTGACGATCGATCTTAGCTATATGCTCAATGTCCTTGGCCATTTGCAGCAGCATGTCCTTGGCCAAATCTGAGTGGGCGACTTCCCTGCCTCGAAAGCGCACAGAAACCTTTACCTTATTACCATCCTTCAGGAAGCGCTCCGCATTCTTGATCTTTACCTGAAAGTCATGCTCCTCAATCTTTGGAGACATCCGCACTTCCTTGATGGAAACTACTTTCTGCTTCTTCCTGGCTTCCTTCTGCCGCTTAGTCTGCTCGTACTTATACTTCCCATAGTCCATTATGCGGCAAACGGGCGGACGGGCATTGGGAGCCACCTCTACTAAGTCCAGATCCCTTTCCTGAGCAGCCCTCAGCGCATCTCTAAGAGACATGATGCCCAGCTGCTCACCCTCCGGGCTGATCACCCTTACGTCTCTGGCCCGGATTTTCGAGTTAACACGCAACTCGTTGCTAATGTCATATCACCTCCGCTGAATTCTCCCAACATACTCTGTAATTGCACAACGCCTGTCAACATGCCTGACATTCAGTGTCAGATCTAAAAAGGAGCGGAAACACCGCTCCTACAAACACACAATACCATTATTGGGCCGTCAACGGCACCTACATTGCTGCCAATAAACCCTGACAGCTGCCCACAGGGCGCCGCAAGGTGAGAAGCGGTAACTTCTACTTAGGAACGCCTATTTGGTTTTGATCATTCTGACGGCATTAAGAATACCATAGATGCCTAGCCTTGTCAAATTCCCGGACCAGCATTTTTTATCTGTCAGCCGCTGCATTGACAGCTAAGGGTTCCAGGGCCAGCGATAGTACTTCCTGTTTTAGCAACTGGCAGAACTTATCCACCGACATGCTTCCCAAGTCTCCAGCCTGCCGGTGCCGCACCGATACAGTTCCGGTCTCGGCTTCCTTCTCCCCGACGATGAGCATATATGGAATCTTCTCCAACTGGGCACTGCGGATCTTGTAACCTACCTTTTCATCCCTAGCGTCGATGTCTACCCGCAGATCATCCTCAAGCAGCTTGCTCTGAACCCCAGCTGCATAATCCAGGAAGCGTTTTCCCACCGGAATTACCCGGGCTTGGATCGGTGCCAGCCACGCTGGGAAAGCCCCGGCAAACTCTTCAATGAGGATACCGATAAACCGCTCCAGCGCTCCAAAAATCACCCGGTGGATCATTACGGGCCGGTGTTCCTTGCCATCTTCACCTATATAGGTCAGGTCAAAACGCTCCGGCATCAAGAAGTCCAATTGGATCGTACCGCACTGCCAGGTCCGGCCGAGACAGTCTTCTAGGTGAAAGTCCAGTTTGGGCCCGTAAAAAGCTCCATCTCCCTCATTGACCTCGTAAGGTAGGCCCTTTGCTTCCACAGCCTTCCGCAGGGCGTTAGTGGCAGCCTCCCAAATCTCGTCTGGACCCATAGCATCCTCTGGTTTAGTACTTAGTTCTACCCTGTAGTTGAGTCCAAACACATCACGGTAGACATAATCAATGAAGTCGATGACCCCCGCGATCTCTTCTTGGATCTGGGACGGCAACATGAAAATATGGGCATCATCCTGGTGAAAACACCGGACCCGCATCAATCCGTGCAGCGTTCCCGACAGCTCATGGCGGTGTACAAGCCCCAATTCACAATAGCGGAGCGGCAGATCCCGGTAGCTTTGCAGCCGCCGCTTGTACAGTAGAATGCTGCCAGGACAGTTCATAGGCTTAATAGCAAAGGGACGCTCATCGATCTCGGTGAAGTACATATTCTCTCGATAATGGTCCCAATGACCTGACTGCCGCCAAAGGGACTCGCTGAGAATGATAGGCGTCTTAATCTCCTGGTAACCCCGTCGCCTGTGCTCCCTCCGCCAGAAATCTTCGAGGCTCCTCCAAATCACCATCCCATTGGGATGCAGGAAGGGAAAACCAGGACCTTCTTCTTGAATGCTGAACAGGTCAAGCTCTCTACCTAAACGGCGATGGTCCCGGCGAGCAGCTTCCTCAAGGCGATGCAGGTAATCATCGAGATCCTTTTGCTTGGCGAAGGCCGTTCCATAGATCCGCTGCAGCATCGGTCGGTTGGAATCCCCCCGCCAGTAGGCACCGGCTACATTGAGGAGCTTAAAGGCTTTGAGCTTACCGGTTGAGGGGATATGAGGACCGCGGCAAAGATCCACAAACCCGCCCTGCTTGTAGATGCTTACCTTGTCATCTTCCATTTCCTGCCGGAGCTCCACTCTCTAGCATTCCCCCATGGCAGCTAATTCCTCAATCGCGGTCTCCCTGTCTAGCTCCCAGTGGGAGAACTCCTGGTTTTCTTGCACTATCTTGCACATCTCAGCTTCGATCCTGCTAAGATCCTCTGGAGAGAAGGCTTCGGGTACATCAAAATCATAGTAGAACCCATTTTCAATGGCCGGGCCGATGGCCAATTTGGCTGCTGGATACAGCCGCTTGACAGCCTCTGCCATGATGTGGGCTGCGCTGTGCCTGAGAATCTCCAGCCCCTCCGGCTGATCGACAGTGATAATCTCCAAGGAACTATCCTCCAGAATCTCGTCCCCGAGATTCTTGAGCATACCGGAGACCCTGGCCGCCACAGCATCTTTGGCCAGCCGGGGGCTGATATCTTCAGCTATTTGAGAAGCAGTTATCCCTCGAGGATACTCCTTGACACTCCCATCGGGAAAGGTAATTCTAATTGCCATTGTCCACACCCCATTTCCTAACGAATTGCCATAAAAAAACCCCATCCCTGTAGGGACGAGGTTTAGCTCGCGGTTCCACCCTGATTAACCGGCATTCGGGAAATGACCCATTCCTGCTGGTTCACTCTTAGCGCTGTAACGGGCTGGCCCCGGCCGCGTTTACTCGAAAATGATCTTCTTTCCACACGGCAACTCCAGGGTGGTTTTCCAGTGCCTACTCTGAGAAGTGCTTGCAGTCTACGGCCCTTCCTCCCTGCCAGAGGCTGACACTGTACTCCTCCCCTTCATCGTCTTTAATCATTTTGCCCAATTATAACTTCTCCCCCGAGCGCCTGTCAAGGGCCAAAAAAGCCCCGGCAGCTTAGTATACCGTCTCATCAACACACATATACTAGGCTAAGGAGAAGGGGGTACGTTCTTGATCACCATTGCGGTCCATTGTCCCAATATCGGAAAACAGCTTTGGCAGCGGCTGCAGGAGGATCTGGCCCATCTTAAGCCCGAAGAAACGCCCTATATCGGCTATTGGACGTCGAAAGGCCAGACCGCAGTCACCTGCCGCTTTGCTGACGCCGATCCGGCCAGAAATGTCCAGATCTATTATGTGGCCAGTTCTCTGACAGACTTCATTGTCAGTCACTATGAGCTGGATATCCTAAAGAGACTCATCAAAAGGGATCATCCCTCGGCATCAAAGGAGGAACTGGAAGCTATTCTAGACGAGGCCAACTGCATCCTCGGGGGAAGGAGCTCCTCCCAACTGAGTAGTGAAGCCCGTCTGCGGTCTAAAGCAGACATCATGTACACCCTCTTAGACTATATGAGCACAGAGGAGCTGCTGATCATCGATGGATTTGTCCGCTTCCGACTTTGGAAATACCAGCGTTACCTCCGCCGCGTGACTAGATTGGCCGCAGATTCCATCAGGCGAAAGCGGGCCCATCGGGAGTTCATCGCCCTTCTCAAAAGCTTCGTTGAGCTTCAGGAACCCCGAAGAGACATAGTCCATATAGTTGTCCGGCCTAATGGGCTTTACCGCATACTAGACCGGGATTTTTCTCTAGTTGAAACAGAATACCTGGAAGGATATGCAGCGAACCTCATCGAGCATGAACTGGACGTAGAAGACCTATTGATCAGCGCGCTGTTAACCATTGCGCCGTTTCACATCGTGCTCCACTTTCCTCGGGAATGGCCTGTCACCGATGCTGTCGAGACAATTTTTGCTGACCGGCTAGAGTATTGTCCGGGATGCCGCCACTGCGAAGCAAGCCGGAAGGCCATCGCTACCATTTTGGCCAACCGGGCTAAGAAATCGTGATGGCCCCTGCCCCTTCATCTACAGGCAGCTAAGCTATACCAGCAGAACACGGTCGTCTAAGAGCCGCTTCCCTCTCACGGCTTCGAACTGATCCAATAGATCGTCAACAGTCATGGCTGACCTATCGGGATCCTGCAAATCCAAAATGATCTGCCCTTGGTCCATCATGATGGTCCGGTTGCCGAACTCTAGAGCCTGTCGCAGGTCGTGGGTAACCATCAAAACAGTAAGCTCGCGGTTTTCTACAATCCTGTTGGTCAGCTCACAGATCATTTCAGCCGTCTTGGGATCAAGGGCAGCAGTATGCTCATCCAAGAGCAGCAGCTTGGGATTGGAAATGGTGGCCATCAGCAAAGTCAGTGCTTGTCTTTGACCGCCAGACAATAGGCCCACCGGTTCCTGCAGCCGGTTCTCTAGTCCGAGGCCGAGAACCGCCAATAGTTCCCGAAACCGAGCCCGGTCCCGGGAGGTCACCCCAGGGCACAACCTTAAACGGCTGGCCCGCTTCATAGCCATGGCCAGATTTTCTTCTATGGTCATGGAGGCGGCAGTGCCTTTCATGGGGTCCTGAAATACCCTACCGATGAGATGGGCTCGGCGGTGCTCCGGCTGGTTGGTGACATTGATCCCGTCGATCCAGATTTCTCCTCCATCGACGTCATACACACCAGCGATAACGTTGAGCAGGGTAGATTTCCCCGCACCGTTGCTGCCGATGATGGTAATAAAATCTCCCGGCTTGACCTCTAGATTCACACCATCTAGAGCAGTCATTTCTACACCGGTGCCGTTGGTAAACACCTTACGCAGCTGGGATATTCGTAGCACGCCGCTTCCCTCCCCCAAACTTTGCCAATGAACTGCTCCAAACCGGTCCAGACAGGGCTAAAACCACAAGCACAGCAGTAATCAGCTTGAGGTCTGTGGGAGCCAGCCCCAGTCTAAGGGCGGCAAAAATAGCGCCACTGTAGACTAGGGAACCTATTATTACACCCATAGTGCCCCAGCCCAATCCCGGTAGGCGCACCAAGGCTTGCCCGGCGATCACCGAGGCCAAACCGGCTACTACTGTCCCGACACCCATTCCCACATCGGCAAACCCCTGATACTGAGCTACCAAAGCTCCAGACAACGCCACCAGGCAGTTGGCCAGCCCAAGACCAATGAGCTTCATACCGTCGGTGTTGACCCCGCAGCTGCGGATCATCTGTTCATTGTCCCCGGTGGCCCGGATAGCAAAACCGATTTCGGTTTTAAGAAACAGGTCCAGTAGTACTTTAATGAGTACCAGCGCCATGAGAAAGAGCATCCACGGAGCCATTCCTCGCTGCCCAAACCAACTGACCAATGTCGGCTTTCTTAGAAGGGGGATATTAGCTCTGCCCATAATCCGGAGATTGACCGAGTACAAAGCGGTCATGGTCAAGATCCCCGACAGCAGCCCTGAGATCTTCAGCTTAGTATTTAGAAAACCGGTAGTCATACCAGCCAACATCCCAGCCACCATGGCTAGAACAGTGCCCACCAAAGGACTGCCGCCGTCGGCGATAAACCGGGCGGCGACGGCAGCCCCCAGAGGGAAACTGCCGTCAACGGTAAGATCAGCAAAGTGAAGAATACGGTACGTGATATAGACACCTAAAGCCATAATGCCGTAGACTAGTCCTTGTTCCAACGTTCCAATCAATCCGGACAACAACATATGCAATACTCCAATCTTGTCTTAGTCGAAAATCTGGCCGGCCTCCGCCACAAGTTCAGCAGGAAGCTCTACTCCCATCCTCCTGGCAGCTCCTAAGTTCAGCACCAGTTCAACATCCTCCAAGTATTGAATCGGCATCACCGCTGGGTCAGCACCCTTCTCCAGAATCTCCAGCGCCATTCTACCGGTCTGCCGTCCGAGGTTATAGTAGTCAATACTGATAGTTGCCAAAGCCCCTCTTCTTACTGAATCAGTCTCGCCGACTATCAGAGGCAGCTTCGCGTTTTCAGCTACTATAACCACCGACTCCAGGGCCGACACTACCGTATTGTCGGTGGGCACGTAAAGGACATCTACTCTACCCACCGCTGACTGTGCCGATTGATAAACACTGCTGCTGTTATCCACCGGAATCTCCACCAGGGAGAGACCCAGTTTAGCTGCAGCTTCTCGGGCCAGATCCAACTGTACCAAGGAATTAGCTTCCCCCGGGTTATACAAGACTCCTACTCTCTTAGCTTGAGGTGCAATGGTCTTCAGAAGTTCCAACTGTTTGGCCACTGGAGTCAAATCCGATGTCCCTGTTACATTGGTACCCGGCACCTCAATGCTCTCCACTAGCCCAGCCGCGACGGGATCTGTCACAGCCGTGATCAGAATGGGAATATCCTGGGTCACATTGGCTGTCGCCTGGGCAGTAGGAGTTGCAATGGCCAAAATGAGATCCACCGAGCCTTGGACGAATTTTTCCGCGATCGCCTGGGCGGTAGCGAAATCTCCCTGGGCATTCTGCATATCGTAGATTACTCTGCCTTCGTCATAGCCGAAAGCCGCCAGTTCATCTATGAAACCTTGTCTAGCAGCGTCCAAAGCCGGGTGTTCCACTATCTGGGTGATCCCAATTTTGATCTTGTCCTCTGCCGCCAGTACAAGACTTGAGCCCAGCATTGTTACCAAGAGCAGTGCTACTATCCCCATGCCAATGGTCCATCTTCTCATCTTTCCCGCAGCACACCCCGCAGGGCGCGCCGCCTCCCCCCTTTTGGATTATCGTTGATTTTTGCTAATCACCCTAAAGCATGCTTTAAGATGATGGGTACACGTTCAATAGGTTCTCTTGTACACCTTCATGATCAGCGATGTCTGAGAAGCTACAACCCCGGGTATATCCCGGAGTGTCTTGGTAAGGAACTTAAACAGTTCCTCATTGGACTCGGCCACCAGCTCCAGTATCAAATCGAACTCACCAGCCGCAACCCCTATATAGCGAACATTGTCTAGCGGTTCGAGCCGGGAAAGCACCTCATCGACCTTGTCGCCATCAACCTTGACACCTACGATGGCTTGGGTATGTAGTCCCAGCTTCTCGTTGGACGTTATCCCTACGATTCGCAGGACTCCGTTGTCAATCAGACGGTTCACCCGTTTTCGAACTGTGGCCTCTGCCACTCCCAGTTCAGCTGCCAGCGCGGTATAGGGCATCCGCCCATCGACCCGTAGACGTGCAATAAGCTGCTGATCCAGCCTATCCAGTTTCTCCTCTGCCATCGCGTGCACTTCCTCTCACTTGCTGCCTTCCGTCGACTCTAGCAACTCGTGAATACGAAAACAATAAGGTTCTTGGCACAATTATATTGACTTCGTACGAAAAAGGCAACACCTAAAAGGAAATCGGATGAGAAATTTGGGGCAGGGAATCAGCATGGAAATAGAGTAGTATGCCAGATTATGAACAGATGCTGTCGCAAGCCCGGCATCTGCGGCAAGATATGGCAAAGGCATCGGCAAGAGTGGACCGGCGTAAAGGAGGGATTAATGTGCTAACTTGGCAGCTACTTACCATGCCGGCAGTGGGCGGGGTGATCGGCTGGATCACCAATGTCATAGCCATCAGAATGCTATTTCGACCTTATCGCCCCGTCAAACTGCCGCTCCTTCCGATTACCATTCAGGGCCTACTGCCTAAGTTCAAGGCGGAGCTCGCTACCAGCATTGGAAAGGCCATCGAAGAGGACCTTTTGCCCGGCGAAAGCCTCATCGATCAGTTGAGCACCAGCAATACCTACCGGGACATCCTCAAGGTAATAGAACAACATGTAGAGAGCCGCCTCAGGCAGAAACTGCCCCCCTTTCTGCCCGATGGGATAAGATCCGCTATTGTCGGACTGCTCCGGGATTGGCTGGACCAGGAACTCCCTCTCCTCCTGGACAAGATGACAGAGGAGGTTAAGGAGAGGGTTCAGACCGACTTACACATCTCCCGGTTGGTCGAAGAGAAGATCATGGCCTTTGACCTGGCGGAGCTGGAGGCGCTGGTTGTGCGCATCTCTCACCGGCACCTACGTCACCTGGAAGTTCTAGGCGGGATTCTGGGCCTTATTATTGGACTCATTCAAGCCGCGGTACTAACCCTGTCTGCCCACTGAGTATCCAGACAGATCTCCGAAATGTATCGACAAAAAACAAAAGACCTGCTGCAATCAAAGCAGCAGATCTTTTGATAAACTGGTGGGGAAGCCCGGGATCGAACCGGGGACCTCTTGCATGTCAAGCAAGCACTCTAACCAGCTGAGCTACTCCCCCACTTTATGGAGGCGGCACCCAGATTCGAACTGGGGATAGAGGTTTTGCAGACCTCGGCCTTACCACTTGGCTATGCCGCCGTGTGGAGCGGAAGACGGGACTTGAACCCGCGACCCCCACCTTGGCAAGGTGGTGTTCTACCGCTGAACTACTTCCGCATACACT
>JAAZHE010000080.1 GCA_012510855.1 Bacillota bacterium
GACGAGGGCTAGAGCCAAAGCGGCAGCAAGCCAGCTCGTGTCGGCTACCTGGAGCGGTGTAGGCCTTACCGGCGGGGCAAAGACCGACTCCCCGCTGCTATGCTGCGGTGCCTCCAGCTTGAATCCCTCTGCCAGCCAGCGGCCCACCATCTCCATCATGGCGGTGAAGTTCAAGGGAGAGAGCCCCCACGGCAGAAGGACAGCCAAGCAAAGCACCAAGGCGACAAACACCAAACTAGCCCATAACCACTGTCTGGTGAGGTTTCTTGGTACCGCTATCCTCACTTCCCGCCAAATACTGCGTAAACGATATAAGTACGCACAAGCTTGGAGCAGCAACCCCGAAAAAAGCATCAGCACCACAGCAATGCCGGTGACCCCCTGCCAGTTGGGCATCGCGATCCTATCGGGAAAAGCCTCGATGACCAAGGCATCGAAGAGACACGTCAGAAAGGCGCAAAAGAGTAGTCTGCGGATAAAATAATCAACTGCCCGGGAGCGCTCCTGGCCAATACGATAATCAGATACATAGGCTTCGGTTTCCCAGGAAAAAGTAGCAGCCCCCTGGTCTCCCACATCCCTGGCTATATCCCCCAGCCTGGCAAAGACCATGCCGTATCCCCGGGCAAAGCCCCAGGCAAAGACCGCCAAAATCAACGGAACCAAGAGCTTAGGGTCCCGGAAACCTCCCAAAGAGAGAAGGGCATATTGCTGCCCTATGCCGCCTGCCCAAAGCCCGAGATAGACAGGCAGCAGCATCAAGGCCAGCTCCGCTGCCCTGATGCTCACCGGTGTCCGCAAGCGCAGGTGAAACCCGGCGGCATAGACGCTCTCCAATGCCAAGAGCCCTCCGGCGGCAACCAACCAGCCTGGTATATTCACCCCGGGGGCCAACACTGCTAGATACTGCCGGCCAAGGAGCAAGATGCTCAAGGTGAAAAGCGCGGCCAAGATGGGCAGAACAAAACGGTCCATCCAATGCTGTTTTGCTGCAAACTGGGCCAGCCTTGCCCGTTCAATGGAACTTGGGCTCACAAAGTCCATGGACAGCCCTTCACCTCCTCCCTATCCTCTCTTCGGGGGTACCTCCTATCCGATTTCCACATTCCCGCTGCTTCTTAAAGCAACATGAAAGAGCTGCAGATTATCTTGGCTAGATCTGTATAACAGCTGGGGATGAATAACCTTGCGACCCACCACAAAGATCAGCACTTGATAGCCCAACGGCAGCAAGGTCAGGGCATTGTCAACTAGCTCCGATGAGTCGCTGGGAGTAATCACCAGCAAAGTAGTCCCCCAGGCTAGATTGCGGGCCTCATTAACAAGAAGCTGCGGAAAATGTGCCCCTCTCCGGCACTCAGCCGCGGCTAGTGCTTCTAAAATCTGCATCAGCTGGGAGTTTCCTTTCCTGGGCAAAAGCCTAATAGTGGGAGCCACCGGCGTGGACCGCTCTACAGCTCTCTGGTCTTCTGGCCCATCGTCGGGAAGCAGGGCTGCCAACGCCCGCCTCTCCACCAAGCTGGCATTGGAAATTAGTCCCACCGATTCCCCTGCCCGCACCAAGTGGCTGGCAAGGCTGGCAGTAGTCTCAACGGCCAATTCACTGGTAGTGTATAGATCCTGGACAGGGTAGTCGGCTTCATTGAGGTTTAGGAAGAGAACTGTATCCACGGCTACTGTATGCTGGAAAAGCTTAACTTGAAGCTGGCCGGTCCGGGCACTGAGTTTCCAGTGGATGAACTGCCGGCTGTCTCCGGGCTGATATCCCCTCACGCCTGTTATGCGGGCTGGATCGGGAAAAATTGGCTGCTTAGTTGGCAGATTGCCGTAGGGAAGTTTCGAGGGCAAACCTAGTTCCGGGAGAGGATGGATCCGAGGATACACTACTATATCGTGGGCAGTCTCAATGGTACGGGAAAACTGATACAGACCCAAAGGATCACCTGCCGATAGATCCAGGGGACCTAGGGTGTATATTCCCCGCTGGGAACCTGTGATGGAATAACTGGCAGCAGCTAACGCTAGAGGTCCCAGGGAAACCACCCACCGCTTGGCCCGCCCGGATTCCAAGGCTACAGGCAGATGCTCATAGCCCGAAAGCCAAGCCACCGGGATAAAGGTGCGGTTCCGAAAGATGAGGGAAATCTCCCCCACATCCCCCGGAAACAGTCTAGTACGCTGGGCAGAACGGGTGACTTCAATCCGTTCAAAGGCGTATCTCAACAGCCACCCGGCACCCCAGTAGATGATGGCC
>JAAZHE010000081.1 GCA_012510855.1 Bacillota bacterium
CCCTTAGTCATCACCGACTGGATAGCTTGAAAGACTACCAAAAAGGCGATGACGGTCATTAGCTGTGTGGCAATGGCTTTGGTCTCAGGAGTGACATTATAGAAATTGATGACATAAGGCCTGAGGATATTGATCAAGATACCGCCGACAACTCCAATGATGGCACTTAACGCCAGGAAGGTGACTCCCTGCTGCATAGCTTCATCGTAATCACCTCGGCCAACGGTATTGGCGGTCATGACGCTGCTGGTGCTAGCCAATCCCATATTAAAAAGCAGACATAGTTGAACAACCACATTGGTGATGGTATGGGCAGCCACCATCTCCCTACCCATCCTCCCCATGATCATGGCCAGCGCGTTATTGCCCAATGTAAGCAGCCCATCACTGACAATCACCGGTACTGCAATATGGATAAATCCCTGGACAATCACGGGATCGATCTTGGCAAGAAACTGCTTCCACCTATAACCAATCCGCTCATCCACAAACAGCAGGAACCCCACTACAACAGAAAACTCTGCGATTCGCGCGAGAACCGTGGCTATCGCGGCACCGGCGATCTCCAGCCGCGGAGCGCCGAGATTGCCAAAAATCAAAACCCAGTTGCCGAGAACGTTAATCACAAAGGACAGGCAGGAAGTATAGAACCCTAACCGGGCTAGCCCCACGGTACGCAGGACAATGATGGTCGTCAAGTTCACCCCATGGAAAAGGAAGGCAACAGACAGGATCTTTAAATATCTAGCCCCGCTCTCGATCACAGCCGGCTCGTTGGTATAAATGGCCAGAATCTGCTTTGGAAAGAAAAAGGCCAAACAGGAGAAGCCCAATGCCACAGCTATGCAAATCCTGAGCATCAGAGTAATGGTCTTGTGAATCGACTTGGTATCCTCTGCTCCCCAGTACTGCCCAGTCATTACGGCAGCACCGCCGCCCATACCCAAGCACAGCACGTTGAAAACAAAGAAAAACTGATTGGCCAAGGATGAACCGGAAATGGGAACCTCCCCCAAGGCCCCCAGCATTATAGTATCCATTAGGTTGACACCCATGTTGATGGTCTGCTGGGCCACCACCGGCAGCGCAATGAACAGAGCCTGCTTGTAGAAGCGTTTATCTCTAACAAAGATCTGCATCCTCTGTCTCTCCACTTTTCCTCAGATTGTCATGTTTTGTCATGTATCCTCCAACACTATGCCATAAGCAAACACTACATGCATGGGTTCTGGTGGAGCCTTTCCCCGTCGACTTCCCACAATAACCCCTTGACTTATAATTCAAGCTGAAGAGCTCAGGACAGCCCCAGACATTGAAGACTGCATAGCAGCAGAGCTTGGAGATGGGTGCTGAGCGATTCATAAAGCTTGCCAGTTAAGCCGCTAAAGTAATCCTTACGCCGACGCCGATGGAGATGCACCTCTTCTTCTGCTTCGCAAGGCAACTGTCAAGATCCGGCGGTTGGCCCGCTCATTGATTCTCGCAGCCTCGAGGCAGCGGCCGAAGTCCCGGGCAAGGGAAAAAGGGTATTCGCCACCGATATCCATCCCCCTAACATCTTTATGCGTCATTATGAGCTTTACCAGATCCAGGAGCTGCCCCAGTTTCATGCTGCCTTGGTCCCAGTCGGTGATGGCATCTGGCTCCCTCAAGACGTCTTTATCGATACTGATATAGGCACTATACGTAGGGATAGCCGAGATGACGGCCTGCTTCACCGATGGCTCTGTCCAGTCAGGGCCGCCCTCGGCAAACACTGATACCTTGGATCGGAAACGGGATGGGATGGTTTGAGCAAGATCAGGACTTGTACCAATGATCACAACATGGCGCAAAAGGGGAAGCCTTTGCAGGGATGTGGCAACCCAGGCGCCGCAGGAGGTAATAGTTGCACACGGCGGTTCCGCTAGATCCGTATGATGGTCAAAGAGAATGAGGGTGAAGGGTACCTCAATATCCGAGAGAAGAATATGGGTCACATAATGATAGTTCCCCGTTCCAAAGAACGCAATGGGCCGGGCTCGCCTACCCTTGAGCCTTTTCCGGATCACCGCCAGTGCCCTAAGGTCACAGTAACCGTTGGTATGCCTCAAGTCAGTGACATCAATCCATTCGTAATTCTTTCCTTTGAAACTCATCTGCAGTTCATACACACGATCAAAGTTCAATATGGTCGCTGCTGGTCTCATGGTATCTGACCTCGCTTCCTAAACTGCCTAAAGCCGGTATTCTCCTTGGAATACACCGGCTTTCAGGAACGGAATGAGGCAAAACACCTACACGTCAACCCCAAGGATATCTTGCAGCAGATAACCCACGACAAAGCTGATCAAAGCTACGCCCATGCTCAAGACCGCCATTTCCAGGAACCTTTCTTTGAAGTTGAACTCCTGAACTACCGAGACATAGAAACTAAAGCAGAAAATGATCAGCAAAGCGGCAATTAAGGTGCCCGCAAGGCTGACGATGTGGTTCTGAAACACGAAATACGGCAAAATGAGAAGCACAACAGTGCAGATATACGCTATTCCTGTGTACATCGATGAGGTGAGGGCAGTATCGGATTGCCCCTCTGATTTCCGCGAAAGGTATTCGGAAGCAGCCATGGAAAGAGAAGCCGCTATGCCGGTAACAAGACCGCTCAGCGCTACCAATTTATTATTCTGAAGAGCAAAGGTCAGTCCTGCCAAGGTGCCGGTGAGCTCAACCAGTGCATCATTTAGGCCCAAAACCATAGATCCAACATAATTAAGCAGCTCCTCATCGATGAGGGCAATTAGTTTTTGTTCATGGGCATCTTCTTCATGGGCAATGCGCTCCGCCTCTGGAATGTATTTTGCTATTTCTGTGTAATTAACCTGGGCCCGTTCCTCCCCTTGTTCCATGAGCTTAATCCCAAAGGTGATTCCAAAGATCCTCGCGAGCCAGTAGAAAAAGAATACTACGAAGCGGTTTGGTTGAACCTCGCGGCCGGTGTACCGGGACCAAAACTCAGCGTGCCGCAGCTCATCATCGCCGATCTTCTGAAGGATTTCGCTATTATGCTGATCCTTCACTACCCGAGCCAACCGGGAGTAAATGTGGTATTCGGTGATCTCCCTCTGCTGCGCTTTTAATAGCTCCAGCTTGACTGTTTCTGGAATAGAGGTGGCCAAAGTGTCACTCTCCTTTTCGATACTAGGCTGCACCTGTACCTTTGACATCAAGGGACTTTTTCCCTTTGACAGGCAGATAGCGCTGAACAAAAACTACAGGGGCATGGCCGGTGTTCCCACCGACCAATCCCTTGACGCCGTGGGAAACAAGCTTCGTTTGAAAAACAAACCTGCCCACCATCTTCTTAGAGACACCGCATAGGAATCCTTCATCGTCTCGTCTGATTTAGGTACGCTTTTTCACTCCACCATGGGCACCGTCGGCTACAATTGTTAAGTTTTCACCACCGGCTTTAGCAGGATTATTCTCTTCTCTGCAGAATTTTCTGATCGTGCCACTGATCTGAATGTTTGAATAGTTTCCGGCATTGAGGAGGTGAGCTCAAACAGACAACAGCCACGAACAGGTTTGCCCGGTCATTAATCATTCCTAAAGGAGGTTGTCCCATGAGATCCACTGCAAAACTCTGGATGGTTGTCTTACTCTCATTGAGTTTGGCCCTTGCCTTAGGTGCCATTGCCTTTGCGCAGGAAGAGGATATGGCCGCCCTGGAGATAAGAACAGCTGATGAAGCTTTTGCCGCAGCGGATAAAGGCAACCCCGATCCATCCTGGGCAGGAAAGAAATTTACCATTGCCGCTTTGGCTTCAGGTCCCCGAGGCTCCATCAGCGGTCCGTACTATTTCTGGCGCCCATATTTTGAAAAACTGACCGGTGCTACATACGAAGTTGCAGAGATCCCCTTCGGAGAATTCCAGGCAAAGATCCTCACGGACTTGGCCACCGGCCAGGGAATGTATGATGCCATTACTGGTCCCATGTTCTTTATGGGAGACTACGTAGCCAATGATTGGATCATCCCCATTGATCAGTATTTCGATGATCCCCGAATGCCCAAGTGGGATAGGGATTCCATCGCTGAACCTATTCGCCAGCTCTTGTACTTCGGTGACCACTGGTATGCCTTCAACAATGACCACGACGGCATGGTGATCTACTACCGTCGGGACCTATTCACTGACCCCAAATGGCAGGCTGCCTTCCAGGAGGAGTATGGGTATGAGTTCCCCCTTCCGCCGAGGACTTGGCAGGAACTGCTGGATGTGGCCAAGTTCTTCAACGGCAAGGATTGGAACGGTGACGGCAAACCCGACTACGGTATCAGCATGCACCTCAAGGTGGGCGAACAAGGCTTCTTCAACTATCTGGCCCTGGCCGCGCCCTTCGTGGTCAATCCAGCACCCGGTGATGATCCAACCAAGGTAACCCGCTATAACATTCTCTTCTGGTTTCACCCCGAGACCATGGAACCCCTGATCAACAGCCCGGGACATGTACGGGCTCTGGAGCTGATGACCGAGCTGGTTGACGCTGGTCCCCGGGCTATGCTGGGCTGGGGTTTAGCTGAGGCTTGGGACGTGTTCCTGCGGGGCGATGCAGCCATCTGCTTCACCTTCGGCGACGTGGGCACTCTCTCCCAGGATCCCCGTCAGTCCGCTATTCGTGGTAAGCAGGGCGTCGTAGCAATCCCCGGCAGCACGGAAGTCTACGATTTGGAGACCAAGCAGTGGAAGAAACTGGAGAATCCTAACTTCGTGGCCAACGAATCAGGTGCATCCTGGAGTCCGGTCATCTCTAAGTACTCCAAGAACCCAGACCTCGTAGCATACTTCTGCTCGCTGATGGCAACACCTCCCATCAACCATTGGAACGTAGCCTGGGGCTGGACCGGCATCGATCCCGGTACCACCTATGACTTCCTGCCACCCTTTGGAAAGGCATCCATCGATGACTACGTCCAGACGGGATATGACCCACAGGATGTCACTGAGTTCCTCAATGCTTATCTAGAGATGTGGTTCGATTATCCCCTCAGCATCCCGTATCTGCGGATACCGGGAACAGCAGATTATATCGAGAGCCTGGACATCCATCTCTCAGAGGCCCTTTCCGGTCAAGTCTCGGCCCAGGAGGCCCTGGATAGGACTGCCCGAGATTGGGAGCGGAGTACCAATCGCTTGGGTAAAGAGACACAGCTGCAGCTGTATCGGGAGGCCATTGGATATACGGGTCAATAGAGCCTAAGTAAGGTGGCCGGCACCGCATCGATGGTTCTTGCCCCCGGTGCCGGCCGCCTTCGACTCTTGGAGGCCGGGTGAAAGCCGCTGGGCTTTCACCCCCGATCTAACGGGGTGAGGTGTTGACATTGGCTGGAACAACAAGGGATAGAGATCGCGGCCGGATACTCTTTATTGTCCCTGCCGTCCTGTGGCTTTTAGCATTTACCTTGTTTCCGCTTCTCTACTCATTGTACCTTAGTCTCCATGGCTCTAGATTCCTGAGGGTAACCCACTTTGTCGGTTTGGAAAACTACCGGATGGTGCTCACCGACTACCGTTTCTGGCAGGCCTTTCGGGTGACCTTAATTTTTGTGGTTGTCGGGGTAACAGCAACTACCCTGCTCGGGCTGCTTCTTGCCCTGTTATTCAACCATCCCATGAAGGGCATCCGCATCTTCCGGACACTCTCCACTATTCCGCTGTTTACGGCTCCGGTAGCCATTGGGTATCTGTGTATGATTATTTTTTACGAGGAAGGCGGACCCATCAATAATTTTCTCCTCACCCTAGGCATGCAGGGAATCAACTGGATCTCTGACCCCTTCTGGGCCAAGGTAGCGGTGGCTTTCGCCGATACCTGGCAGTGGACGCCCTTCGCGTTTCTGGTGCTGCTGGCGGCTCTCCAATCGGTTCCCGATGAGCTCTATGAGGCTGCGGTGCTGGACACAGTGAGCAGTTGGCAAACCTTTGTGCACATTACTCTCCCTATGATCCGCCCCGCCTTGGTTACGGTGGTCCTGCTGCGCACGGTAGAAGCTTTCAAGATCTTTGACATAGCCTTTTCCCTTACCAACGGCGGACCGGGACTTGCCACCCGCACCCTCACATTTAACGTTTATACCACGGGTCTTAGGGACCAGAACTTAGGGGAAGCAACGGCAATAGCTTTCTTGCTGGTGATCCTTATGCTCAGTGTTACCTTCGTGTTCTTCCGGATCTACCGCAGTCAATACGAATAGGGAGAGATGCACCATGTACCGACCACCGATGCCTTTATGGAAAAGAATCCTTATGGGTATTGCCATGGTAATAGCCACTGTGTGGCTCATCTTCCCCTTCTATTGGGCGATAATTACCTCTTTGAAGAAACCGGCTGATGTTTTCAAGCTGTCCTTTATACCATTCCTGCAGTTTCAACCGACCCTGGACAATTGGCGGACAGAAATCACCCTTCGCACCAGGGAGGTATTCGGAGGGTTGAGTACGAGTTTTATAGTGGCGATCTCAGCGGCCATAATTGCGTTAATTATCGGCACTTTGGCCGGATACGGCCTCGCCCGGTTCCGCTACCGCCGTTGGAAGAATAAAGATATCGCCATGTGGATCTTGTCGCAAAGATTCCTGCCGCCGGCGGCGACGGTCATCCCTTTCTTCCTGATGATGCGCAAGCTGGGGCTGGTCGATACCAGGCTGGGCCTAATCATCGTCAACGTGACCTTCACCATCCCCTTCACAGTCATGATCCTGCGGGATGCCTTTGGGGAGCTGCCCATTGAGCTGGAGGAGTCTGCATTGGTAGACGGATGTTCACCATTACAGACCCTTATCTGGATTGCCCTGCCTTTAGTAGCGCCGGCATTAGTCAGCGCCGCCATCATCAGCTTTGCCTTTACGTGGAATGAGTTGTTGTTTGCCTCTATTCTCACCTATTCCAGGGCAACTCCCATGACTGTAGAAATCGCCGGCATCTAGGACACCCAAGGCGTGCAGGTTTGGTATGTCTCAACCCGCATGCTGATGGCCGTCATACCGCCCACGATTCTTGCCATGGCCATCCAGCGGTATATAGTAAGGGGGCTCACCCTGGGAGCCGTGAAGGGCTAAGAGTCAGTGGTAGACAAGAGACGTCTCGTGGCAAGCTGCTTTGTACTACTTTGTGCTACAACCACTGTTTAAGAAACTCTATGATTTCATACCGCATGGCAGCAGTCTCGAAATGGCCGATATTGTACCTTACCAGCCTCCAAGCCTCGGGTGCACCCATTTCCCGGTAAACCTCCTTTAGTGCTGCATCGATCCGGTCCAGCCCTTTGGGAGGTGTCAGTGGGTCG
>JAAZHE010000082.1 GCA_012510855.1 Bacillota bacterium
ATGAACAGCCGGCCCCCGAGATAGATTCAGCATTCTGATGTTGATATAAGCCTGGTCAATGATCCGACCCATGACACCCCCTAAGGCGTCTATCTCCCTAACCAAGTGACTCTTGGCAGCCGGTCCACCTATAGCGGGATTACAGGAAAGCTCAGCAATGGTCTCTACCTTCATGGTTACCAGGACAGTGCGACAGCCGAGGCGGGACGCGGCTATAGCAGCTTCACACCCGGCATGTCCACCCCCGACGACGATCACATCATATTCGTACAGAGCATCCAAGCAAAATCCCTACTTCCCTATGCAAAAGTCTGCAAAAATCCGTTCGATGACCTCATCCCGTACGGTGTCACCTGTAACTTCGCCTAGACTCTCTGCCGCTCCTCTGATATCTACCGCTACTAAATCCTGGGGCAGGCCCATTTCCAGAGTTCTCCGGGCCGCCTCCAAACTGGCGGCGGCTTCTTTGAGTGCCTGCTTGTGCCGGGTGCGGGTAACAACCAAGGAATCTCCGGTGAGATCGATCTCTCCTTGGACAACCTGGTTGACGATGGTTTCCTCCAACTCTTCCAGGCCTTCTCCGGTCTCGGCGGAGATCCTCACAATGGGCACTTCGGGCAGGATCTCCCAATACCTTTCATCGGATTCGGCACTTCCGAGGTCCATCTTGTTTACTACCAGTACAGCAGTCTTTCCTTGCACCTGTTGTAGAAGGGAAACGTCCTCATCCTCCAATGGTAAAGACCCGTCTACAACGCACAAAACAAGGTCGGCTCCTTCCATAAGGGTAATGGCCCGCTCTACCCCGATCTTCTCTACCACATCTTCTGTACGGCGAATGCCGGCTGTATCCCGCACCACAAAGGGAAAACCCCCGATATTGACTATTTCCTCAATTACATCCCGGGTAGTGCCCGGCACATCGGTAACGATAGCCCGATTTTGCCTCACTAAGCGGTTGAGCAAACTTGACTTCCCCACATTGGGCTTACCTATAATGGCAGTATCGATTCCCTCCCTCAGGAGCCTGCCGGTATCGGCTGTTGCCAGCATCTTGGCAATCTTTCCTGAAACATCATCAATTACTTGCCGAATCGCTTCCGGTTCCATATCTCCTACTTCGTCGGGAAAATCGATCCCTGCCTCAATGGCAGCCAGTAAACCCACCAGTTCCCGGCGCATCCCCCGGATAGGCTCGGACAAACCACCCTCCAGCTGCCGCATAGCCAGACGGTGACCCCGGTCCGTTTTGGACCGAATTATATCGATCACTGCCTCCGCTTGGCTCAAATCTAAGCGGCCGTGTAAAAAAGCCCGTTTAGTAAACTCCCCCGGTTCGGCTAAACGCGCGCCCAGCTCCAATACCCGCTCCAGTACTCCCTGTAAAGGAATTAGCCCACCATGGCAGTTGATCTCGACGACATGCTCCCTGGTGTAGCTGTGGGGTGCCCGCATGACGCTGACTATTACTTCATCGATCTTATCGCCGTGTTTATCTACTATCCATCCGTAATTTAAGCTCCAGTCTCGGGCCGATGCCAGTCTTCGACCTTTTGGGGATACGATGGCCTGATCCACCAGGGAAATAGCATCAGGGCCGCTGAGCCGCACTATGCCTATTCCCCCTTCGCCTAAGGGAGTCGCTATTGCGGCGATGGTGTCGTCACTCCAAAACTCACCGGCCATTGCTTCACCTCTTCTCTTGCCTCACTAGTATTAAGCGCAAAAAAGGAACGCGTCATAACGACACGCCCCTTTTTTCTATACGGGCTCTCTCATTTGAGACTTCCCATGAATCTCGGCTCACTAAACGGTCACTAGGCTCTCTTACGTCCGGTCTGTTCGATGCCGCTTGGGAGCGATAATCACCCTGCGATAAGGAGCTACTCCCTCACTGTGGGTCTCAACCCCAGCATCGTCCTGAAGAGCCAAATGAATGATCCTCCGTTCCATAGCATTCATGGGGTCGAGGACTGCTCTCCGGCCGGTCCGCTTCACCCGCTCTCCTAACCGCAAAGCCAGGTTACGCAGGGTCTCTTCCCTTCTGGCCCGATAACCCTCGGCATCAAGTATAATCCGAATCCATTCGCCGTTTTTATTCATTGCCAGACTGACCAGATACTGCAGTGCATCCAAGGTCTCCCCTCGGCGCCCAATGACTAAACCTAGTTCCTCACCCTGGATATCTAACCTAAGTACATCTTCATCCTGCCAAGAATACTCTACCCTGGTTACAATGCCCATGCGGTCCAGTATGCCTTGCAGAAACTCAGCTGTAGCCTGGGCTTTTTCTTCCCGCTTATCTCTGACAGTCACCCTGACCCGGGCCAGTTTGCCGCCGATCAACCCAAGAAATGCCCTACTGCCTTCATCGAGTATCTCTATTTCTACATCCTCCCGGGCAACTTGCAGTTCCTCTAGGGCCTCGGCAATGGCTTCCTCCACTGTACGAGCCGAACGCTCAATCGTTCTCATGTTTAAGCCTTCCCTCCCTCTTGAGGGCTCATTCTTCGAGCGATCAAATACTGCTGACCCATGGAAAACAGATTGCTGACCACCCAGTAAAGAACCAATCCAGCTGGGAAGCTAATACTAATGTAACCGATGAAAATAGGCATGATAAACATCATACTCTTCTGAGAGGCATCGGCACTAGTCATTATCATCTGGGTATACGTCGTTAGAGCAGAAAGCACAGGTAGGATATACAAGGGATCTGGTTCGCTAAGGCTGGTCAACCACAGAAAGCCGGTTCCAAAATCAAAGTTGCGTAGAACAGAGAAAAGGGCCCATAGAAAAGGAAGCTGAATGAGCATGGGTAGACAACCACTCAGCGGATTGACATTATGCTCCTTATATAATTCCATTACCCTGCGTTGGTACTCTTCAGGATTATCCTTATACTTCTGCTGCAGTGCATTCATCTCAGGCTGCAGCGCCTTCATGGCTTCCATTGACTTGCTCTGACTGAGGGTCAAGGGCGCCAAAATCAAGCGGATCGCAATCGTAAGGAGGATAATCGCCAAACCATAACTACCGCTCACATCATAGAAAAACTGCAATAACCAGCGTAACCCGGTCTCCAAGTATCCCAACCAATCCGCCTCCGTTCACTACCACAGCTATTTAACGGGGTCATAACCACCGGCTCCCCAAGGATGGCAGCGCATAAGCCTTTTGGCCAACATCACTAGTCCCCGGCCAACCCCATACTTTTCCACAGCTTGCCGTCCATATTCAGAACATGTCGGATAAAAACGGCACCGTGGCGGCAGCAGAGGAGAAATGCATTTCTGGTAAAACCAAATAAAAGCCAGCACGATAGTCCTAACCATCTCTAGCTCCGATCACCTGCTTCCCCTGTGTCGGCAGCCAACCGTAAACCTGCCCGCTTTAGTACGTCCACCACGGCCCCGACTAGCTCCCTGTAAGTAGCATCCCGAAATCTAACCCGTGCTGACAATATCAAGTCATGCCCCGGCTGTATGTCATCGGCTACACTTCGTACTGCTTCCCGCAGTCGCCGCTTCACCCGATTTCTCACCACTGCCTTACCTAGTTTCTTACTTACGGAAAATCCCACTCGAAACACTTCTAGTTCATTGGCCAGGTAATGCAGAACTAACAACTCGTTTTTAACAACTTCGCCATCCGAGTATAAACGTTGGAAATCCCTCGGGCTCAGCAGCCGCTGCATGCGTTTCACTCTTACCCTTCGCCTCTCTTAGGCAGAAAGAACCCATCTTCCTTTGTTGCGCCGCCGCTTGAGGACGTTACGCCCAGCCTTGGTCCTCATCCGAGCACGAAATCCATGATTCTTCTTTCTGCGACGGCGATTGGGCTGATAAGTCCGCTTCACATCCGCCACCTCCTGCTGCAAATTGTCTTAATTCTCTCATCGGCTCATTAATCAATTCACCGATCCCCTAAATTAACCTTCCTCAATTTAGGGCACAATCTTGGCATATATCATACCGATTATAGCAAGGCCCTTCTCCAACTGTCAACCCTGCTGGTTGTACCTTTCCTACCCCCCTCTATTATGCCCTGATCACCCTTAATTGTCCCTCCACCTGACAGAAGTATCACCACCTAGTCCCAACCTGCCCCAGGTTCCCTCAGGGTGCACTTTTCGAAAACCCCTGTGGATAACTGCGTTTGCCCAGCTAGAGGCCGTCTCCCTCCACTCGCTGGCCCAGGAAAACCCAGCTAATAGGCCCGATCTCCTCTCCCAGGCTTGTGGATACCATGTGGACTCTGCGGATAACTTCTGGGGAATAGCCGTGGACTTTTAATCCTCAGCCTTCTTCTGTGGAAAACCTGTTGATAATGTGGATAACCTAGACACGTCGTCTCACGTTATCCTCAATTGATCCACATGCTGCAAGGATTTCTTGCACAACCGTCGAACTATGATCCCTGTGATAAATTCTGGGGAAATGCTGTGGTTTGGCTGCATGCGTTATCCACAGGTCCTTGTGTGTATTCCATTTCTGGTTCATGAAGCTGAGCTTTTCATTTTTCACGAATCCTTTTTCGGTTAGTGTTTCATCTTCGAAAGGGAGGTGCGCTGTTTCCGTGAGATTCCTGCAACACCGAAGCGTTCAGCCTGCCGAACCCTGGAAGGAAAAACTGCAGGCTGTAGTAGCCTACCAAGAAACAGAAAGCGACTGTCCCCGAGTTGTCATCATCGAAGATGAAGAACCGAAGCCCTTTCTTGAGAAGTTGGTATCCACTACCTGCAGTCTCTTGGAGAGCAAAAACTCCCCTATTCCAGCCCTGGTTGCTGCTGAGCTCTTGACAAATCTGGCCCATGCTGGATTTCAAGGGGCTGCTGTCACCATTTCTGCCGATGGGAATCGCCTAACGGTTAGCGATCATGGACCTGGGATTGAGGATAAGGAGAAAGCTTTGCTCTTTGGCTACTACGGAAAGGCTCCTGAACGGTATTCTCCTCTTCTGCGGGGAGCTGGAACAGGTCTACCTGTCGTCAACCACCTAGTCACATCGGCAGGAGGCAGGATCACGATTTCTGATAACCTCGGCGGCGGTACCGTAGTCACCGTTGATATGAGTACGGGGGTGGAGCTAAGGGACGCTTCACACGAGAGCAGAGGTTCGTACGACCGCGGACAGAGGGCCTTTTTGACTCCCCAAGGGGCTGTGGAAAATACCCCCTTTACGGCAGGAGATCATTTGCCAGAAACCGAATATAGTTACCTGCGCATCACTAATCCAGAGACTGGCCCAGACGAGCAGGATGGGGCTAGATCGACTCAGTTGAACATGCAGGGCCCTGCCGTGGCGGAGGCCCTTTCCGATCTACAGACAAAACTTTCAAGGCGGCAGCGAAGGGTGCTCTTCTTAGTGGCAGATTTGGGTCAAGTAGGGCCATCAACTGCTTCTGCCGAACTAGATATGTCCCTCAGTACTGCATTCCGGGATCTAGTTGTCTTAGAAGAAATGGGTTTGGTTCAATGTGATGCCAACGGGAAACGAAGCCTCACCCCCCTTGGAGCCCGGGTTATTGCTGCTTTGAGTTCTTAACTGCCAGTACCACAATGGCGGGTCCACTAGTTATTCTGTCAGGAGGAGTCCGGCATGCAAGATAATTTGGCTTCTATATGGGAGGA
>JAAZHE010000083.1 GCA_012510855.1 Bacillota bacterium
GTGTATACCAGCAAGCCCAAGGTTCTCCAGTTGCCGTCTGCTTGCCCCGGGGCTGGGTGATCTTGTCTTCATCAACTACCCTAACGGTGACAGTGTTTTTGCCATCCCGTAGTAGATCAGTTATGTCGAAAGAAAAGGGCACATAGCCGCCGGTGTGGGTGCCGGCGAGGACCCCGTTTACCCAAACGGTAGCCTCATAGTCTACAGCGCCGAAATGGAGTAAAACCCTATCCCCCTGCCAATCACCGGGCACCTCAAAATCCCGGGAATACCAGACTACCGGATGGTATTGTTGACAGTTGATGCCGCTAGCCGGCGTTTGATAGGCAAAGGGGACATTAATTACCTTGTCAAGCTGGCTGCTGTCACTTGCCCACCCTTTGACTAGACCTTTGTTGTCATCATCAAAGGCAAACCGCCACTCCCCATTCAGGCCTAGCCAGCGATCCCGGACCAAGTTAGGCCGAGGGTATTCCTGTCTCAAATACTTGTCCATAGCGTCTCTCCTTTACTTATCGGACTCCTATCTAGGAATCCTCACCTAGAGTTCCAAAATGCCGCCTCCAATACGGCTGCGTTCACCCGGATGTAAGCACCTGAACCCCACCGTAAGTTCCCTCCCACCTCCCCAACTTAACCTTTCCACCACCAGCCTCTATCTCAAACGTTTGAGATCGCCTGTGTTCATGATTTCGCTAAAGAGCTTCCTGATTCCTCCCGATTATGAGATAATTGGCGCAGGTATATGTCCGCTGCTCTACGGGGAAGCTGCCAGAGGCGCCGCCGAGCCCCGCTCAATAAGTCTTGTAGGGAGCCTGATGAGAGACTCCTTCACTGGCTGCCCCTGGATCAAGTCTATCAGCATAGAAGCAGCAGCACTTCCCAGCTCTTCTTTGGGGATCTCAACAGTGGTCAGCGGCGGATACGTATACGATGCCCAGTCAATGTCATCGATACCGACCACACTAAGCTCCTCAGGAACTTTGATGTCTAGGCGTCTTGCCGCTTCCAGAACTCCAATTCCATATAAGTCGTGGCAAGTCAAAATGGCGGTGGGCCGCTCGGGACCGTTCAAGACTTCAAGGGCAGCCTTCACCCCTGCCTCTACCGCGTTTTTCTCCGCCGCGATGTATTTTACCGAACACTCTACATCGCAACCCGCCATTGATACTTCCCTTTGAAACGCCTCCACCCGCTCACGCATGGGGCCCCCTGCCTCATTGGCATCGGGAGTGAAAAAGAAGCAAATCCGGCGGTGACCCAAGCTGCGCAAATACTCCATCGCCTGGGATATGGCTAGGTCGTTATTGACGTAAATCGCGCACTTCGCTTGAGGCACATAGGGTTCAATGGATACTACCGGCCTATCCCACTTAGACAGTTCATCCCAGATAGCCTTAGATAAGGCACCAAAGGTGATAACACCATTTACCGTCTGCTCCAGAAGCCCTGCCAACTGCTTTCGATCTTCTTCAGCGGCACCGAAATATGCGAGATAGTAATCCCTATTCTCCGCCACCTTGAGATGAATCCCCCTCAGCATGTGGCTGAAGAAGGGGTGCACAACCAGCTCCTGGCCCCCACCTCCCGCTGTTTCGTGGTAGAGAAACAGCACACATTTCGGTTGATATCCCAGCTTGAGATTCCGGGCAGCCATGTTGGGCTGGTAGTTCAGCTTCTGGGCCGCCTCCCACACCCGCCTCTGGGTCTCTTCCGCGATTCCCACCTGATCTGCCGTGCCGCTCAGCACCCGGGATACGGTACTTATAGATAGATTTGTTGCTTCCGCTATATCTTTAAGGGTTGCCATATGAAAAGGCATGCCTCCGTTATCAAATCAGCCTGCAAGCGCAGTTTGGTCCAATATATCTTCTGGGGTTTCTACGTCAGGTCCTTCATGATTTCAAGCTCCTGCTTACCTGGCTAAACACAGTTTTCCCTTTTCCAAGGAGCCAAGCCGTAGTTCCAGAGAAAACAACCTCCCGCTAAGCAGCCTGGGGTTCACTTCAATTCTCACTATTCAGGCAGGAAACGGGCAAATGAAGTTTAAGCTATATATTTGAAGAAACTTGCGCCTGAGGTGCCTGAAGGGAGAAGTCTGCGGCGTCTCTAACCAGCCTGCTCTCAACAGTCCCTTGGGGCTTAGAAAACCTTCGCGGAGGTGATACTGCAATGGAATTTGTGGAACTGAACAACGGCGTCCGCATGCCCATTCTTGGATATGGCACGTTTCAAATCACCGATGAACAAGAGTGCGAAAGATGCGTCCTTGATGCGATAGAAATAGGTTACCGCTTAATTGATACTGCTCAAGCCTACGGCAATGAAGCAGCTGTGGGAAAGGCAATCAAGAAATGCGGGATTCCTAGAGAAGAGCTCTTTGTTACGACGAAAGTATGGATATCAAATGCGGGATACGAAAAGGCAAAGAAGTCCATCGAGGAATCACTAGCCAGGCTTCAGCTGGATTATTTGGACCTACTACTCGTCCATCAACCCTTTAACGACTATTACGGAACCTACAGGGCAATGATCGAAGCCTACAAGGAAGGCAAGGTCAGAGCCATCGGAGTGAGCAATTTCTACCCAGATAGGCTCATCGACCTCATCAAGTTCAACGAGGTTGTCCCCGCGGTTAACCAAGTGGAACTGCACCCCTTCTTCCAACAGGTAGAGGCTAGGAAAATCATGAAAAAATATGGAGTACAGGCCCAGGCCTGGTCGCCTTTCGACCAAGGAAGAAATAATCTGTTCGAAAATGAGCCCTTGCAAGCTGTTGGAAAGAAGCACGGTAAAACCAGCGCTCAAGTGGCTCTGCGCTTCCTCATCCAAGAAGACATAGTGGTGATTCCCAAGACCGTTAGCAAACAAAGGATGCTGGAAAACTTTACCGTTTTTGATTTTGAACTAGACGATGAGGACATGAACCGCATTCGCGGATTGGATACAGGCAAGAGTTCATTCTTCTCCCACTACGATCCTGAGATAGTAGAACGATTCACAAGCTTTGCAAGGTAAAATACCGTTAATGGTTTGTCCTGCCGCCGATGCTCCGGCGGTATCTCATGCCAGAGGCCGCTACATCCACGAGCCTCCAGGCTCATACTCGCTCCCATTCGGTCAGAGCCATACAAATATCCAGACACTATCCCCGGTCACAAGCCGGGGACTGTGTTGTTTGCGTCTTTATACCCCTCTAGCACCCTCTCTAGTAAAGCCCACCTGGTGAGTCAATGCCAATAACTGGCTGGTAGCGACTGCAACTTCCCCTCTTGCGTTCGTCAACGTAATTTTGATCGTAAGCGTCAAGCTGACCGTACCTTCCAGCTCGTCTGCTCCGATGAGATAATGTGTTCATCAGAGTTGAGGAGTTGGTTTTTATGGGAAAGCAATCCAGGCAGGAATTGCGTGAGCTTTGGGCA
>JAAZHE010000084.1 GCA_012510855.1 Bacillota bacterium
GCATCTTGCATCAATACTACGAAACGACTTGACTGAGGTTTACCAGGAGCCGTGTACGAGGCCCGTACGCACGGTTCTGTGAGAGGGACAGCGCTAGAAATGATCAGCTAGCGCTGCCCTACTCGATGTATGTTCTATAGCCCTTTGGGATTCTCCGGATTCTTCCTGAATCAGCTGCAGCGTGAGTAGCCGCACTGTGGGCAGCTGTTGCAACCTTCCTCATACTTGAGCATGCTGCCGCAGTCGGGACATTCGCCAGCGGGTGCCGCTGCATCGACGGCGGTCTTAACGCTGTCGAGGTCTTGTCCTGTTTTTCGCCAGTGTAGATAGCGTTCCAGGGCAATGGCGATACCGTCTGGTCCCGACAGTACCAGGCCGCCGTTAAACCAGACAGGGGTCGAAGACCGGATACCCCGGAGCTGCTTAATTATGTCCTCTACCGGCACTCCAGCCCGGAGGGCAATTGAGATGAGGCGGGCAATAGCTTCATTATTGGCTGCAGCATCACCGCCGGATTTGCCTGTTTGAGCAAACACCTCACAGATTCCGTACTCATCTTCATTAATGGTAACATACATATTGCCGTGGGCTGTTGGAATCCGCATTGTCCGCCCGGAGGTGACTTGGGGTCTGGGCCGTACCACAGCCCTTGGGATAGCCTGCTGTCCGCCCTTTTGACTCTCCTCTGCTTTCTCTGTTTTCTTGATGGTAAGTACTTGACTGGAGCGGGAGCCATCTCTGTAGATGGTGATTCCCTTGCAGCCTGATCTATAGGCTGCCCAGAAAATCTTGGCAACATCCTCTTGCGTTGCTGAATTGGGCAGGTTGACCGTCTTGGAAACGGCGTTGTCTGTAAATTCCTGGAATGCAGCCTGGATTTTGACATGGTATTCTGGAGCAATATCATGGGCTGTGGCAAAAAGCTGCTGTATGTGCTCTGGTATATCCTCGATGCCCCTTACAGATCCCCGTTTAGCCACCAGTTTCATGAGTTCAGGACTGTAAAAGTCATATCTTTTGGCCATAGCTTCAAACAGGGGGTTGACTTCAACCAATTGATCATTGTCTAGCACATTGCGGGTATAAGCTACAGCAAATAACGGTTCGATTCCTGAAGAGCACCCAGCGATAATGCTGATGGTCCCTGTGGGAGCGATGGTGGTGACCGTGGCATTCCGCAGTGTCGGGATTTCGCCGTTATCGTAAATGCTGCCCTTGAAGTTGGGGAAAGGTCCTCTCTCCTTAGCCAGCTCGATGGAAGCCTGACGGGCTTCTCGCTGGATAAAGGACATGATCTCCCGGGCAGCAGCAATTGCCTCTTCTGAATCGTAGGCTATACCTCTAAGTATAAGCATATCGGCAAAGCCCATGACACCCAAGCCGATCTTGCGGTTGGCCTTGGTCATATGCTCGATCTCAGGCAGCGGATAGCGATTGGCATCGATTACATTATCGAGGAAATGGACGGCGATTTGCACTACCCGGCGCAAGCGCTCCCAATCCATGGTATCTCTGGTCACGAATTTGGCCAGATTGATTGAGCCCAAGTTGCAGGACTCATAGGGAAGCAGAGGCTGTTCACCGCACGGATTGGTGGCTTCGAATTCTCCCACATGGGGAGTCGGGTTAAACTCATTTACACGATCGAGGAAAATGATACCTGGCTCGCCGTTGTGCCATGCCATCTCAACGATCTTATTGAAAACATCTCGTGCCTTGAGTCGTTCAACAGGCTTATTAGTCCGGGGATTAATCAGTTCGTAGAAACCGTCTGCCTCTACAGCCTCCATGAATTCAGTTGTTACTGCGCAGGAAATATTAAAATTAGTAAGGTCGTCTGAATCCTGCTTGCACGTAATGAATTCCATAATATCAGGATGATCAATGCGCAAGATGCCCATGTTGGCCCCTCGGCGGGTACCGCCCTGCTTAACCGCTTCTGTAGCAGCGTTAAACACCTTCATGAATGATACCGGTCCACTGGCTACACCGCCCGTGGATAGCACTTTGTCATTCTTGGGTCTAAGACGGCTAAAGGAAAAACCGGTGCCGCCGCCGCTCTTGTGTATGAGGGCAGCATTTTTAACCGCGTCAAAAATGCCTTCCATACTGTCTTCTACCGGCAGTACAAAACAAGCCGATAACTGCTGCAGTTCCCGTCCGGCATTCATGAGGGTAGGAGAGTTGGGCAGAAACTCTAACCTGTCCATGATTTCAATAAACTCGGCTTCAGTTTTGGCAATAGCCTCGGCGTCTGCTCCGTAATTGGCATCCACCGCGGCAATATTGCGGGCTACCCGTTGAATCATCTCCTCTGGAGTTTCCAGCACATTGCCCTCGGAATCCTTAGCCAAGTAGCGCCGTTCTAAAACGGTACGGGCGTTACTGCTTAATTGCATACTAACCATTCCCTCCTGGTGGACTAGTCTCCTCGACAGATCATACAGTTGGTGTTATCGCAGTTCATCACAGCACGTCCGGGCCAACCCAACTATCCTGCATGGACTTGGCCTGGGCAAACACCATATGTTGGTGCTTGTTCATTATACTACACAATATATAGTGAGTCACGGCAGTCTATCGACCCATATTGCTAAAATGATAATCCATATGTCCGAAAGCTCTAGCTCTCTATCCAAAACGGCAATTTTCCCCAAGATAAGAAGCCAGGTCTCCGACTGGTGAACGGAGACCTGGCTCTAGTGTTGCTTTTTCAATGAGAATCAGGCGGGCGAGGTCCTAGATTTTCAGAACGATTCATTGAGCAAGCCACCCAAGAGACGCTGGGTCAGTTCAACTTGGGCATACTCTTGGGCCGTGCTCCAATCACGCTCCAGAAGTGCTACTACTAACTCAGGCGGTAGATCCCACTGTGCCGCCAAGGCCTCTGCTAAGCGCTCTTGACCGAAGTCGCCGAGGGCTGACCAGTCCTGGGTGATGAGAGCTTCGGCCTCATGGGGCTTTACCCCGTTTTTCAGCAGCTGATCATAGAGGGTGTATTTCATTTCATCCCGTACTGTCGGCCAGTCACCCTTGATCAGAGCGCTGAGCTGTTCTTTGGTTACCAGTCCCTTGGATAGGTCGGTAATCTTGGACATAACGTCTGATTGGGTTACAATACCGTTGGCCTTAATAAACTAAGCATCCCCTGACCGATTTGCCATCAAGTATACCTGGTCTCCTTCAACAAAATTTGCTGCTTCAGATTCGGTGCCATTTCGCAGGATGCTGGCATCCGGCGCTATTTCCAATACTAAGGATTGGCCGATGATGGGTGCCACGGTTATCGTGGAGTGATCGCCGTCAACACTGAGGGTGCCTTGCACTGTGATCAAGTCTGCGGCGGTCTTGACCATGGCTGCTGTCTCCTCTCGGGTTGCCGGACGTTCCGGTTGAAAAGTAGTGCCGAACACCGAGGGAATAATACCCAAACGGCTGGCGATCTCCACAGAGTTATATGACCAGTGCTCCTCTGACATATCGGTGAAAGTGGGCCACCAGTCAAAGTAGTCTACATGGAAATCTTTATCCAGTTTAAGGGCTCTGGTGAGCATTGTTACGATTTCGGCTCGAGTGATTTTCTCATCTGGGTGGAACCTACCATCAGGATACCCTTGGATAATTCCCTTTGCCGCAAGGGCACTGATTTCATCTTTGGCCCAGTGGTTCCGGATATCCGCAAATGGAGCTTGGCCGGAGGATTGCAGGTGAAACGCTTTGGCCAGAATCCGGGCAAATTCAGCCCTGGTAACCGGGTTTTTAGGACGAAATGTCCCGTCGGGGTAGCCGCTGATCACTCCCTCTGCCACTAGAGCTCTAATGTCGGCTTTAGCCCAGCTTGCTGATATATCCGTTAGCTCAGCGGCAGCAGTAGTGCTGCCTAAGAGCAATACCATAAGGAGAGCCATGATCGCCATAAAGAGTTTATGCTGTCGCATTGACACAAACCTCTCCCTTCCTGTATGTCTTCCACAAAACTTCAGCGATAACTCTAGCTGCTTCTCGGCTGCGAATCTAGGACTTTAGTCCCCTTCCGCTGAAATCATCCTAACATAACATGAATCGCAATACTACTTTTGTCGAAATGTAAGTTCAGTCGATTAAGTCAAATTGTGTATAGTGCTGCCGCAATTTGGAACTATATCCGTGCTGGTTGTGCAGCGATGGGGGACAAAGAGGTAAATTCCCTGGAAGTATGGAATACTTGCTGAAGACCTAAAAAGCCCATAGGTCGCTGGTTGTTTGGCGAAGCACCTGGCGAGGTGGGCAAATATTTAGTGAATCCTATAGACCTGAGGTGGTAATATGCAAACCGGGACCGGTAATTCCCAGGAAAAAGTCGTGCTGGTGGATGGAAACAGCCTCATTCACCGGGCCTTTTATGCTATACCGACTCTGACTACCAGCCAAGGAGAGCATACCAATGCAGTGCTTGGCTTTACCACTATGCTCTTGCGGCTCTTGGAGGATGAAACGCCGGATTATATGGCCGTCGCTTCTGATCTAGCCGGTCCCACTTTTCGCCATGCGGCGTTTGAAGAATACAAAAGTCACCGTCCCAAAATGGCTGATGAGCTGGTGCCACAAGTTGGACTAATTAAAGAAGTCGTTGAGGCTTTTTCCATACCAGTTGTGGAAGTACCGGGCTATGAAGCCGATGACATCATCGGCACCTTAGCTTGCTACCATCGAAACTTGGGCCGTAAAGTGCTGATTGTCACTGGAGACCGGGACTGTCTCCAGTTGGTTGACGAAAATACTATTGTCTTGATTACCCGCCGGGGAATCAGCAATTTGGAAGCCTATGATGCAAAGGAAGTGCAAGCCAAGCACGGAGTACCGCCGCGCCTGATGGCAGATTTGAAGGGGCTGATGGGAGATGCGTCAGATAACATCCCTGGCGTACCCGGTATAGGTCCAAAGACTGCGGCCAAGCTCCTGCAGGAGTTCGGCAGCTTAGATGGTGTGCTTACCAACATTGACAAGCTCCGGGGAAAACAGCGGGAGAATCTGGAGAGGTACGCAGACCAGGCTAGACTCAGCCGCAAACTTGCGACCATCAATTGCCAAGTTCCTGTCAACTGCGAACTCACTCCTTATAGCAGGAAAAAGTGGCAGGATGATAGGCTGTATGAGCTGTTTTCCCGTTTGGAGTTTAGGAGCATAATCCCCCGCCTGGAATTGTCGGTGGACCAACCGACGGTGGTTTCAGCTGGCGAGGAGCCAGATTTCTCCCTTTTCTCATCTCCAGGGGAGTTTCAGTCCTTTGTAAGGGACCTGCAGACGCGGAGGACGGAAGCTGACGCTGTTATCTATCTTGATCCATACATTGATGGAGATGACAGTATCGACGCTCGCCTAGTGGGTCTCGGACTGAGTGATGGGGTAAGGAGCGGCTATCTTCCCCTTTCCCCTTCGGAAGAACTAACAGCTGCACTCTATGAGCTGTTTGGGGAAGCTCAGCTGGTGAAGGTTTGCTTCGACAGCAAGGCTTTCTATCACGCCCTTGTCAATTTGGGCTTAATGGTGAAAGGCTCGTTCTTCGATGTTTCTCTGGCAGCTTACCTGTTAAATCCCGGCCAGAGTATTCAGGGGCTGGAGGATGTGTTGCTGCAGGTATTGGATGTCTATCAGCCCAGTATAAAGGAGCTTACCGGCAAAGGTGCCAAGGCTATCACCTTGGCGGAGGTGGGCCATCAACGGCTGGCAGAGTTAAGCAAGACCCGGCTGGCTCAGCTGCCTGTCCTCCATGCTAAGCTGGAGGAAAAGCTGCAGGCGGACGGGCTAATTGATCTGTACAGGGAAATAGAATTGCCCCTGGCGAAAGTACTGGCTGTCATGGAACGGCGGGGAGTGGCGGTGGACATCCATGAAATCCGGGCCATTTCCCACGAGTTCGGGCAGAGAATTGACCGCCTGGCGGAGCTGATCTATGCCGAGGCCGGTGTGGAGTTCAACATAAACTCCCCAAAACAGCTGGGTGAGGTCTTGTTCGACCGCCTGGGTCTTCCGGTACTCAAAGAGACCAAGACCGGTCCCTCAACTAGTGCGGAAGTCCTGGAAGAGCTGGCAGAAGAGCATGAAATCGCAAGGCTGGTGATGGATTATCGGCAGTTGGTGAAGCTAAAATCCACATATCTAGATACCCTCGAGCCTTTGGTCCACCCAGTTACCGGACGAATTCACACCAGCTTCCACCAGAGGGTGACGGCTACCGGTCGGCTATCAAGTGTGAATCCTAATCTGCAGAACATCCCGGTGAGGACTGCCGAAGGCAGGAGGATCCGGCGGGCCTTTATCGCAGGAGATCCCGACTATGTGCTCCTAGCAGCTGACTACTCCCAAATTGAACTCCGGGTTCTTGCCCATATGTCAAAGGACCCCGCTTGGCTCGAGGCCTTTGGGACCGGAGCGGATATTCACGCCCGGACAGCGGCGGAGGTGTTTGGCCTTAAAATGGATGAAGTCACACCGGCCCTCCGCAGTGCTGCCAAGGCCATCAACTTCGGCATCGTATATGGAATCAGCAGCTTTGGGCTCTCTAAAGGCACAGGCCTTCCAGTTCAAGAAGCCCAGGCGTATATAGACAAGTATTTCAAAAAATACACTGGGGTTAAGGAGTATCTGGATAGAACCGTGGAGGAAGCGAGGGAGCGGGGGTATGTTACTACCCTTTTTGGCCGCCGGCGGTACCTGCCTGATATCCGCAGCCGGCGGTGGGCACTCCGGAGCTTTGCCGAACGGGCAGCGATGAATGCCCCTATCCAGGGGTCTGCTGCGGATATCATTAAAATGGCCATGATTGCCGTGGAGGATAAGATTGCAGCCAGCGGGCTGCGGGCTCAGATGTTGCTCCAGGTACATGATGAGCTGGTATTTGAGGTCCACATGGAGGACTTGCTGCCGGTTGCCCATCTGATCAAGGAGACTATGGAGGGAATTGTCGCGCTAGATGTCCCCCTAGTGGTAGAGGTACAATCCGGCCGCAACTGGGGTGATGTGGTCCCGGTCTTTGAGGAGAAACAAGGGTAGTGAGGTGGACAGAGTGCCGGAGCTGCCGGAAGTAGAGACCATTCGAAGAACGCTCAAGGAAAGGATCTTGTATAGGCCGATTCAGGGGATAGACGTATCATACCCTAAGGTACTTCGCAACTGTGACCAAGGCCAGTTGGAAAAGGCGCTTTTGGGTAGGTGTTTTACAAGACTAGACCGCCGGGGGAAGTACTTGGTCTGCTGTCTCGATTCAGAATATCGACTGGTCATTCACCTGCGGATGACCGGCAGGTTAGTAGTAGTACCCATTGATACTGCGGTGGAAAAGCACACTTCAATCCGCATCCATTTGCAGGAAGATTTGGACCTGCGTTTAGTTGACCAGCGGAAGTTTGCCACTGTAGACCTCCTCTCAGGGCGGGATTGGGGAGCTATCAGAGGCTTAGAGAGTTTGGGAAAGGAACCTTTGGAAGGGGACTTCACCCCGGGGTATCTCGCCGCGCAGCTGGCTGGGCGAAGGGCGCCGGTAAAGTCAGTCCTTTTGGATCAGCGCCGGGTCGCCGGCCTTGGCAACATATATGTGGATGAAAGTCTGCATAGGGCGGGGATTTTCCCCGGTAAGACTGCCGGTGAGCTCACTGAAAAAGAGATAGAACGTCTCCATCAAAGCATTCAGGAGGTAATTAAGGAGGGAATCGCCCATCGCGGTACCACTTTTCGGGATTATGTGGATGGTGAAGGGCGCCAGGGAGGATTCCAAGCTTTGCTCCGTGTATATGGGAGAGAAGGAGAACCATGCACCACATGCGGGGAGCCCATTGCCAGGATAAAGCTTGCCGGCCGCAGTTCTTTTTTTTGCCCCCGCTGTCAGGGAAAGTAGATTTCCTTTCTCAGCGAAGGCACATGGCCGATGAGACTTCCACAGACCAAGAAACGGTGTTGCATAACTGAGATTAGGTGGTGCAGTGGGGGCGGTTTTGCAAGCAAGCGGATGATATTGGAATCGCCGTGGGGGAGATGAAGAGTGTTGGTTGTAGGCTTAACTGGAGGGATTGCCAGCGGGAAAAGCACCACCGCCAAATTCCTCAAAGAACTAGGCTTTGTCGTTTTGGATGCCGATCGGTATGCCAGAGATGCGGTTAGGCCTGGTACCCCCGGATGGCAGGAGATAATGGAAGCCTTTGGCTCTGAATACTTTCATTTAGATGGTGAGCTCAATCGAGGCAAATTAGGTCGATTGGTCTTTCAAGATGCTGCCGCAAGGCAACGGCTCAATGAAATAGTCCATCCGAAAGTGATTGCCATGATGGAAAGGGACATCCAAGCTGCTGCCGAGCAGGGGGAAGCTCTCATCTTCGTTGATGTCCCCCTGTTGTATGAAATCGGCTTGGATAAGCGCATGGATACCGTGATAGTGGTGAATGTAGACCCGGAGATTCAGCTTCAACGGCTGCAGCAGCGGGATAGCCTATCCCGGGAGGAGGCCCAGCGCCGGGTGGATTCCCAGATGCCCTTGGCTTTGAAAGTGCAGCAGGCGGAATATGTGATTGATAACTCCGGGTCCATCGAGGAAACCCTTTCTCAGGTAAAGAAGATAGTCGACGAGCTGTTGGCAAGGAGTGCGGTAGATATGAAGAAAACGCGAAAAAACGGCAGTGAGAGTGAGTTAGCTCCCAAGCTCCAAAATGGGACTGACAACCGTGGTCGAAGATGGAGAGTAGCGCTGATTGCCCATGATGAGAAAAAGTCGGTGATGCTGAAGCTCGCCAGCCGATTTAAGGAGACTCTTAGTCGATATGATTTGGTCGCTACAGGTACCACGGGTAAGATCCTGACGGAAGAGGTTGGGCTTGAGATTAAACGTATGCAGTCAGGTCCCTACGGCGGCGACCAGCAGATCGGAGCTTTGGTGGCTGACGAAGAGATAGATTTAGTGATCTTCTTGCGAGACCCCTTGACAGCACAGCCCCATGAGCCGGATATTACCGCCCTCATGAGGGTATGTGATGTTCATAATGTACCCTTGGCGACCAATGAAGCTACGGCAGCCATGCTGCTTGTGGCTCTTGCTGAGCTGGACCAGGAGAATGACTGCCGCTAGACACTCCAGTAATGCTGAAGGTGTTCACACATAGACTAGAAACATCATCGGAAGTTGATCAAGATAATAAATCCAGTGGTCTAGTGGTTCTTAGTCACATTTTGGGTAATAATGCGGTGGATGAAGCGGTTTAGGGGGGCCTTTGTTCCTTTGCGCCGGAGAAGGAATCTGGTTTCTGCAACTATCATTATGACTGTGGCTGTACTACTGTTGAACTGGCCAGCAGTCCTGCGCTGGTTCTATCCAATTCGGTACATCAATGAGATCTCGGCCCACACCGAGGCCACCTCTTTGGATCCCTATCTGATAGCCGCGCTGATTAGAGTGGAAAGCAACTTCCGCCCCGATGTTCGCTCTCCGAAAGGAGCCACCGGCCTTATGCAACTGATGCCGGAAACAGCCTGGTGGATAGCAGAGCAGCTGCAGTTGGATTTTAAAGAAGCAGATCTATTGGATCCCGATACCAACATCCGCTTAGGTACCTGGTATCTCACCATGCTGCAGAAGGACTTTGACGACAATTTAGTGGTTGCGTTGGCAGCGTACAATGGCGGCCGGGGCAATGTGTCTCGGTGGCTGGCAGAAGGTCAGTGGAATGGCCAGCTGGATGAGGTACGAAACATACCGTTCTTGGAGACTCGCCTGTATGTGCAGCGGGTACTGGCGGTTTATGCCTGGTATATCCGCATTTATCAGGGGATGTGGCCCCCTCCTTCTACGGAACTGCCTCTGCTTCCGCAGATTGGTCACCATGTGGAGTCATGGTGGCACCGAACTAGACAGATGCTGGATGACCGCTGGTTGAAGCCTATACCGGAGAGATAGCAGTATGATTATGCAGAAAGCATGCATAATCCCGAGAAGCCCGGCAAACACCAGATGGACATATTGGATATTGTATACACGATAATTTGAAGGTTTCATCGGTTTCTTGGAAGGATTACACAGGAACCATCGGCCTATCCCGCTGGTTCCTGGTGTTTTTTTATGCCACACAGGAAGGATTTTTGCCTATTGCTTCGAAATAAAATATCATGCCTTTGCACTTTTAGGCTTTGACCTCAAGTTTTGCTGCCGCGGGCTAGAAAAGGAAGAAAGTCGATGTCAGAGACAATACGAACAAAGAAAGACCAGATCCTGAACATAGCCCGTCAGGACCCGTTTCTCAAGGTTGAAGAGATCGCCGCCAAGGTAGAGACAACTCCCCGTTATGTCCGGACCATTCTTTCGGAAGCGAAGGTCTCCTTGATGCAGCTGAGACGAAGCTACGCCCGCAGAATGGAAGAACGCTTGGGTATAGACACGGGTGGAGAGGGAAGAGGACACGGTGGGGCTTCTGTTGCAGTCAGCAGCAGAACGGGCCGTGATGTCAATGAGATTAGGGTTCGCAAGGTTAAGCAGCCCCAATGGGCCAAACGGCTGAAAGTTCCCGATGATGAACCTTTATTAATGGTGACCCGGGTGCAGGATGTTGCCGGAGAGCCGGTTTTTATTAGTCAGGTAGTGACCACGGGTGATCTCAGTCTATCTGAAGAAAGCCTACATCAGGGGAGCCCCCTCCGGGAGCTTTTGGGTTTGATGCAGCCTGAAGTCACTGAGTTTCGGGAGCGGAGCCTAGAAGTGGAACCTGCCGATCCGGATACGGCCGCCCATTTAGGTATACCACGTGGTGAACCTGTTCTCCGCTCAGGTAGGTTGATTGTCACACGGGGTCAGCCGGTTGGGTTGGAGTTTAACATATTTCCAGCCTATGCAGTGCGGCTTGTACTAGGAGAGGGAGATGATGAACTCCAGGTAGTGGACAAGACAGTTGATGTAGCCGGTTTTTAACTTGCAGGCAAACAGACATCAGTCTGTAGTGACTAATAGCTGCTGTCTGTGCCCGGCAAGTTGATATACGCAAGGCAAGAAGCCAGAAAGGAGGATAGCGCGGCTTAGCGAAGATAATAGGGTAGGTTGTCAAGGAGTTGAGTTGGCGTAGGTACATCAAGGAGTATTTTCTAGGAGGGTGAGACGAGAACATGCGACGACACATAGTACTTGTGTTAGCTGTTGTATTGGCGTTGGCTCTAATGGGCGGCGTCGCTGTCGCTCAGCAGCCGAAATACGGCGGAATCTGGAAAGACGCTTTGGGTGCTAACCCGCCCCATCTAGATCCAGTATTTGCCACCGATACCACTTCTGCCGAGGTTGGCTATCAGATCTTCGAAACACTGGTTGGTCTGGATGCAGAGGGCAATGTGGTTCCCTTGCTAGCTGAGTCTTGGGAAGTACACGACGGTGGAACTAGATTCGTTTTCCACCTGCGGAAAGGTGTGCACTTCCACGCAACCACTGAAGGCGGCACTCCCACAGCCAACGGCGGTCGGGAAGTAACGGCCCATGACTGGGTATGGACGTTCAACTACATCTGCAGCCCAGAGACCAATTCTCCAAGGGCATACTTTGTAGACATGATTAAGGGCTATGATGAGTACCAGTCTGGTAAAGCTGATCGTCTGGCTGGTGTTACTGCCCTTGACGATTACACCTTGCAGATAGAGACCACTTATCCCTTTGCTCCTTTCATTCAGGTATTGACCTACAATACCTTTGTAGTTCTTCCCAAGGAAGATATTGAGAAGTGGGGCACTGAGGAGTTCAACTTCCATCCAGTGGGCACTGGTCCCTTCAAGTTCGAGCAGTGGCTGCAGGATGAGAAAATCGTTCTCTCCCGCAATGAGAACTACTGGATGAAAGACGAGTATGGCAACCAGCTGCCTTATCTCGATGGTATTGAGTATCGGATTATCGTAGACTACACCATCGAGTACACCGAGTACAAGCTGGGCAACATCTATCAGAGCTATGTGGACACTCCCTACTATGAGGAAGCAAAGAGCGGCGCTGTAGGCCAGTTCTTCGAGCGTCCACAGATGGGTACCTACTACTACGGCTTTAACGTGGAGTTGGAGCCCTTTACCGACAAGCGGGTACGTCAGGCATTCAACTATGCCATCGACCGCGAGACCTTGATCGATATCGTACTGGAGGGTCGAGCCAGCCCGGCTAAAGGAGTACTGCCTCCGGGAATGTTTGGCTACAATCCGGATCTCCAGGGGTATAGCTACGATCCTGAGAAAGCTAAGCAGCTCTTAGCTGAAGCCGGCTATCCCAACGGTTTGGAGGTTACTCTCCAGTACAATACCAACCTAGGTCACAAGCGGTTGGCCGAGGCTCTTCAGGCACAGTTTGCCCAGATTGGCGTCAAGCTAAATCTCCGGAACGTCGACTGGGGTGTGCATCTGGACACTGTTGAGCGCGGTGAAGTACCCTTCTTCCGCATGGGTTGGGTAGTAGACTATCCGGATCCCGACAACTTCCTGTATGTACTGCTGCATTCCGACAACATTGGACCGCAGGGCAACTACTCCAGGTTCAACAACCCGGACTTCGATGCTCTGACGGAAGGTGCCCGGCTGGAGGGTGATCCCGAAGTTCGGAAGCATCTCTATCAGCTAGCTGAGAAGATCGTTGTCGAAGAAGCTCCCTGGCTCTTCATCTACCACTATGTAGATCACAGCTTGGTGAAGGATTTTGTCAGGGGTTACGAGTTGCCTGCCTTCGGTCAGTACACCAACAAATTTACCAAGGTGTGGCTAGATCTGTAACACCCTGATAGGAGCAGGGTAATTGCTGAGCAGGGCGGCTTGGCTGATGGTGGCAAACCGTTGCCAAGTCGCCTTATATGTGAATTTGAGGATTTGGTTCTGAAGTGGATGGGGAGTGAGGATATGGGACGCTACGTTGTTCGCCGACTAGTCGGCGCTATCCCTGTTTTTGTAGGAGTCATTGTCGTCGTCTTTATTTTGACGACAATAGTGCCAGGGGATCCGGCTCGAATCATGGCCGGTCAGGCTGGAAATCCCGAGACCATAGCGAGAATCAGAAAAGAGATGGGTCTTGACGATCCGCTGCACATTCAGATGTGGAACTTCTTTAAATCGGCGGTGACTTTTAACTTGGGAAGGTCTTACCGCAATAATATGGATGTAAATAAGGCCATTTTATCTAGATTCCCGGCAACCTTTAAGCTGGCTGTGGCAGGTATGGTTATAGCCATCGCATTGGGAATGACCTCTGGCATCATATCTGCTGTTAAGCAGTATTCCATTTTGGACTATACCAGCATGTTCATAGCCTTGGTTGGCATTTCTGCTCCGTCGTTCTGGATCGGTCTGCTGCTTATCTGGCTGTTTTGTGTAACCCTGCGGTGGATTCCCGGCACCGGCACGGGCAATGGCGAGTTTGTTTATTTGATCTTACCGGCTCTGACCTTGGGAATCCGACCAGCAGCGCTTATCGCTCGCATGACTCGCTCCAGTATGTTGGAGGTAATCCGTCAGGACTACATTCGGACTGCATGGGCTAAGGGACTGGGAGCAAGAGCTGTTGTTCTTAAGCATGCCTTGAAAAACGCCATGATTCCGGTTGTGACCATTGTAGGAGTAGAGACGGCTAGCCTGCTAAGCGGTGTGGTATTGATCGAGAGCGTATTCCAGTGGCCCGGTGTTGGTCGTTTGTTTGTCGACGCTTTGACTTATAGGGATTTCCCTATCATCAGGGGTGAAGTTCTGTTCCTTGCAGGGCTGTTCATTATCTCCAACTTGCTGGTCGATTTGTCATATGCCATATTTGATCCACGCATTCGCTATGATTGAGCTAGCCCGTGGTGTTTAAGAACTTGTAGACATTGGAGGGATTACCTTGAGCAAGCAAGAGATGGCACTTAGCTCAGCAGTAGCGAAGCAGTACAATGCGGAGAAGGAGCCCAAGGGACGCAGCCTGTGGGCTGACGGGTGGCGGCGCCTGAGGAGAAATCGGCTGGCTATGCTGGGTTTGTTTATAATCCTTTTTATGACGTTTTTGGCTGTTTTTGCTCCCTATGTTGCACCCTATGACCCCATTGAGCAGCTAATCTGGACTAAGGGTAGAGCAGCTAAATTGGCACCGCCCAGCAAAGAGCATTGGTTTGGCACAGACCTATACGGACGTGATGTTCTCAGCCGGGTTATATACGGGACAAGGATTTCCTTGACCATCGCTGTAGCGGCCAGCGTTGTGTCTTTGGTGATTGGTGTCAGTCTGGGCGCCGTCGCGGGTTACTATGGAGGCAGGATAGATGACTTTATCAGCTGGCTGACCAACGTCATTTACGCGTTTCCGTTTCTCTTGTTCGTGCTTTCCATCGTGGCCTTCCGGCCGGCGAGCTTAACGTTAGTCTATGTTGCCATCGGATTTGTTAGCTGGCCATCCATTGCCCGAGTCGTCCGAGGGCAGGTGCTCTCCATCAAAGAAACAGAATTTGTCGAGGCAGCCAGGGCGGTAGGGGCGAGCGACTTTGAGATTATTTTCCGACACATTTTGCCCAATGTCATTGCTCCCGTGATTGTACAGGTCACCCTGGGTATGGGGTCCATGATCATGACCGAGGCTTCGCTGACTTTCTTGGGATTCGGTACCCAGCCTCCGACGCCCAGCTGGGGCTACATGATTAACCAAGGCCGAGAATACCTGCTGTCCGGTCAGTGGTGGTGGTCAGTGTTCCCCGGATTGGCCATTTCCCTGACAGTGCTCGGTTTTAACCTGCTTGGAGACGGCCTGCGGGATGCGCTAGATCCGAGACTGAACAAATAAGGTTCTGTATCGAGCGCTGCAGAATTCTGAGGGAGCTGCGGTAAAGATGCACCCAGCGATTTCCGGGACAGCGAGAGGGATATATGGGTTTCTTATTGAATTGTATAAAGATAGCACTTGCCCTGACAGTAACAGGCCCGTCTCGGCTTGTGAATTGTTATTTGCTCGTGGTAATGGAGGAGGCGAGGACCGGTGGCAGAGAGACTGCTTGAAGTGCGCGGGTTGAAAACTTATTTCTACACGGAAGACGGTGTAGTTCCCGCCGTCGATGGTGTAGATTTTGCGCTCAATAAAGGTGAGACTTTAGGTATTGTGGGAGAATCCGGCTGTGGCAAGAGCGTTACCTCATTATCCATTATGAGATTGATCCCGGATCCCCCTGGCAAGATAGTTGATGGTGAGATTATCTTTGAGGGTTCCAATTTGCTAAAAAAGGCAGAAGCGGAGATGCGGAATATCCGCGGCAATGATATCTCCATGATCTTTCAAGAGCCCATGACATCGTTGAACCCAGTATTCACTATCGGCGACCAAATTATGGAAGCTATCATTCTCCATCAGCGCCTGAGCAAGGCTGATGCTCGGAAACGGGCTATTGAAATGCTGCGACTGGTGGGAATTCCTTCGCCGGAAAGGCGGGTCGATGAATACCCTCATCAGCTTTCCGGCGGCATGCGGCAGCGGGTTATGATTGCTATGGCTCTTTCCTGCAATCCAAAGCTCTTGATCGCCGACGAGCCCACAACGGCCTTGGATGTTACGATTCAGGCCCAGATTCTAGACCTGATGCGTAAGCTAAGGGATGAGTTCGGCACTGCCATTATGCTGATTACCCACGATCTGGGTGTTGTTGCCGAGCTGGCGGAGAGAGTAGTAGTTATGTACGCTGGTAAGATTGTGGAGCAGGCAGATGTAAAGCCGCTTTTTGGCAATCCGCTGCATCCTTACACCGTGGGACTCTTGGGGTCTATTCCCAAGCTGACAGAGCAGCAGGAAAGGTTGCAGGTCATTGAAGGTGTGGTACCTCATCCTGCCTTTATGCCCAAGGGCTGCCGGTTCCATCCCAGGTGCAAAGAAGCCCGGGAAATTTGCAAGGTGGAGGAACCAGAGCTCATGGAACAGGAACCTGGTCATCTAGTGGCATGCTGGAAGTACACCGAGTTTCGGCAGATGAAGGAGGTAGGATGAGATGGGTGCTGCGCCCTTGTTGGAAGTAAAGGATCTAGTCAAGCATTTTCCCATTTACAAAGGCTGGCTTTTCTCTAAACAGATCGGCAGCGTCAAGGCAGTGGATGGGATAAGTTTTTCCATCAACCGCGGGGAGACTCTGGGTCTGGTGGGAGAGTCTGGGTGCGGCAAGTCCACCACAGGCCGATTGATTCTGCGGCTGATCGAAGCTACCTCGGGAGAGGTGTGGTTTGAAGGGCAGAATGTTCTGCAGCTCGGCCAAGAGGAAATGCGGGAGCTTAGGAAGGACATGCAGATCATCTTCCAGGACCCGTATGCTTCCCTCACTCCGAGGATGACTGTAGGCGACATCATCGGCGAGCCCTTGCGGATCCATCGGCTTGCCAGCGGCCGGGAGAAGGAAAAACGGGTAAGGGAGCTCTTGGAGGTAGTAGGTTTGTCCAGCTACCATGCTCGCCGTTATCCCCACGAGTTCAGCGGCGGTCAGCGGCAGCGCATTGGAGTCGCCAGGGCTCTGGCCGTGAATCCCAAGCTCATTATCTGCGATGAGCCGGTTTCGGCATTGGACGTGTCCATCCAGGCCCAAGTTATCAACCTCCTGCAGGATCTCCAGGAGCAGTATGGACTCACTTACCTGTTTATTGCCCATGATCTCAGTGTTGTTAAGCATATATCGGATCGCGTGGCAGTAATGTATCTAGGAAAGATCGTGGAGCTGACAGACAAGAACTCGTTATATGCAAATCCTCTGCATCCGTATACCAAAGCTCTGTTGTCGGCCATACCTATTCCGGATCCCACCCTGATTCGGGAAAGGACTCTTTTGGAGGGTGATGTGCCTTCACCCATTAACCCGCCATCGGGGTGCAGATTCCATACCCGCTGTCCTGTAGCGGAGGAGATCTGTAAACATGAAGAGCCAGTTTTTGAGGATGTGGGCGGCGGTCATTACGTGGCATGTCATTTGGTCCATAGCAAATGAGGGGTCATTTATCGACCATTAAAACTTGTAAAGGAGGCATGGCTGAGATTCCTCGAGTGCGTGGAATACAGCCGTGATGATGAAAGATAGGAAGGACTTGTCTCGGGTGAGAACATTGAGCAAGTACAACCTGCAGGCCAGTTTGCAGACAGGCGGTTGCGGGAAGTGTCAGGCGGCTTGCCAGTCTGCTTGCAAGACTTCCTGTACAGTAGGAAACATAGCTTGCGAGAATCAGTAGTGGAAGAACACTTTGGGGAAGCAGCAAATTCTATCCACGAGGAGCTTGCAAAGGCCACTCGTGGATTTTTCATGAGCTGGCTGGGAGTTGAAAGGGTATGATTAGTGTACACAGGTTCACACAAGGCGGTTTGTTTTTCGCCGTTGACGGGGGTAGTGCCTCCATCCATCAGCTTGATGAAGTAGCATACAGACTCTTGGGCCTGTGGCTGGAGCTATTAGACCAGGCCGAGAATTCCCTGGGCAAGACGGTTTACCAAGAGCTCCTGGAGGAGTGGCGAACTTGGACTGGCGATACGGGGGAAGGGGCTGAGTTTGCCTGGTGGCAGGTCCATCAGCCGCTGTACGATGAGTACGGCTTGGAAGCGGTTAAGGAAGCCGCCCAGGAGCTGTTGCAGCTTGTAGACCAGAGGCTGCTCTTTGCCGATGACGGCTATTTGGATGAGCTGGTGGGCCCGGAAGTTGGCTCCGGGGCTTTGAAAGCAATATGCTTAAATGTCTCCCATGACTGTGACTTGAGGTGCCGCTATTGTTTCGCCGGTACGGGAGCCTTTGGGGGCCAGCGGCTCAACATGTCGGAAGAGACCGCCCGCCGGGCTATCGATTTTCTGTTGGAGAACAGCCCCGGTCGGGAACGGGTAGAGGTAGACTTTTTCGGTGGAGAACCACTGCTCAACCTGCAGGTGGTAAAGGAGACTGTCGCGTACGGCGAGCAGCAGGCTGCTGCCAAGGGGAAAGAGCTGCGTTTCACTTTGACCACCAACGGGATGCTCTTGGATGATGAAACGGCAGCATACCTCAATGAAAAAATGTTTAACCTAGTCCTCAGTCTCGACGGCCGTCGTGAAGTGAACGACCGGATGCGGCTCAGCCTAGACGGATCCTCCGTATATGACACAGTCCTGCCTCGATTCCAAAAGATGGCGCAGCTCCGGGGAGATAGGCAGTACTATGTCAGGGGGACCTACACCGCTTACAACAAAGACTTCTTTGCCGATGTCCGCCACCTGGTGGAGGCAGGCTTTGATCGGGTTTCTGTTGAACCGGTGGTGGCGGATCCCCGGCGTCCCTATGCCCTGAAAACAGAGGACCTGCCGGAACTGTTTCACCAGTATGAACAACTGGCCGATTACTACCTCGAGCTGTATCCTACTAGTCGGCGGTTTGAATTCTACCACTTCAATCTCTCTCTCTTACAAGGGCAGTGTCTATCTAAGCGGCTAACTGGCTGCGGGGCCGGCAGTGAGTATCTGGCGGTTACTCCCAACGGCGATATCTACCCATGTCATCAGTTTGTAGGGCGTGAGGATTACAAGCTGGGCAGTCTCGAGGGCGGCTCCTTGAATGAGGACATCCAGAGAACCTTCAGAAGGGCCCACGTGCTGGCCAAAAAGGATTGCCGGGGGTGTTGGGCGAAGTTTTTCTGCAGCGGGGGATGTCATGCCAACGCTGTGAGTGCCAATGGAGACATTTTCAAGCCGGATCATTTCAGTTGCGAACTTTTGAAAAAGCGTCTTGAATGCAGTATCTATATTCAAGCCCGCCTGCTGGCCTTGGAGGAGGTCGGAGTTGCTAATAGAGAAGCCCTTTGAGGAGTCCTCAAAGGGCTTCGTGGTGTGCCCAGCATGTCTGCTGAGCCGATGGGTTGAAAGAAACCCTGTCGCCTAACTAGCGGGAAGACAATCCGTAGGCAAGGGCGTCACTGGTAACGGTGGGGTCTGAAGGAAGCCGAAGGAGGA
>JAAZHE010000085.1 GCA_012510855.1 Bacillota bacterium
CTCGTATTCCTGAATATGAATAGATGTGAAAGTATCGTGTTTGACCAAGCTTTCGCTGATCAAAATAGCATCTTCAAAGTTATAGCCTTCCCAGGGCATAAAGGCCACCAGCACATTACGACCCAAGGCCAGTTCGCCATGGTCGGTTGAAGGTCCATCGGCAATGACGTCCCCGGCTTCAACCCTCTGGCCCTTCCGGATCAGCGGCCGCTGGTTGATGCAGGTACCCTGGTTGGACCGCTCAAACTTCCTGAGATGATATACATCCCGGCCGCCGGCATCGGTCTTAATAACTATTTCCCTGGCCGTGACCTTTTCTACCACTCCCGAATTCTTGGCAGTGACCAGCACCCCGGAGTCGACAGCGGTCTTGGCCTCCATGCCGGTACCTACATAAGGCGCCTGAGTCCGCAATAGAGGCACCGCCTGACGCTGCATGTTGGCACCCATTAACGCCCGGGAAGCGTCATCGTTCTCCAGGAAAGGAATAAGAGCGGTAGCGACACTAACTACCTGTTTTGGCGATACGTCCATAAAGTCTACTTGTTCTGAAGGAACAAGGAGAATGCGATCCATATATCGAACTGTTACACGAGGGTGAACAAATCGCCCTTCCTCATCCAGAGGCTCGTTGGCCTGGGCAACTACATAGTTGTCCTCTTCGTCGGCTGTCAAATAGACAACCTCGTCGGTGACCCGGCCGTTGTCTACCCGGCGGTAAGGCGTTTCAATAAACCCATACTCGTTCATCCGGGCATAGGTACACAAAGACCCGATCAGCCCGATGTTGGGCCCCTCCGCAGTCTCAATGGGACACATGCACCCGTAGTGGGAATGGTGCACGTCTCGAACTTCGAAACCGGCCCTCTCGCGGCTGAGACCACCAGGTCCTAGAGCCGACAACCGCCGCTTATGGGTCAGCTCAGATAGCGGATTGGTTTGGTCCATGAACTGGGACAGCTGACTGCTGCCGAAAAACTCCTTGATCGCGGCAACCAGCGGCCGGATGTTGATGAGCGCCTGCGGCGTGATGATATCAACATCCTGGATGGTCATGCGCTCACGGACAACCCTCTCCATCCGGGAAAGCCCGATGCGGAACTGGTTCTGCAGCAGCTCGCCCACAGCCTTCAGCCTGCGGTTGCCCAAATGATCTATGTCATCAATGCCGCCAACGCCGGACATGAGGTTAAAAAGATACCCCACGGTAGCCACGATATCTTCCTTGGTGATGGCCCGCACGTCAAGGTCCGGCTGTCCATTGCCGATGAGCTTGATCTCTTCATCATCTTTACCCTTAATATAGGCAACATTAACCCCAGCCTCTGTGATTCGCTCCGCAGTCCGGCGATCAACCCGAGTGTTGGCATCCGCCAAGATCTCGCCGGTTTCCGGATGGACAACAGGCCTAGATAAAGTCCGCCCCACAAGCCGCTCAGTGATTCTAAGCTTCTTGTTCATCTTATAGCGGCCGACAACAGCTAGATCGTACCGCTTTTGATCATAGAACAGGGTCTCAAACAAGCTTCTCGCCGATTCTTCAGTCGGAGGTTCACCAGGCCGCAGACGTTTATAGATCTCAATAAGTCCTTCCCCTTCTGACTCGGTGCTGTCTTTATCCAGTGTAGGTCCAAGGGCAGGTGCATCATTGAAAAGCTCCATCAGCTGAGCATTGGTACCGTAGCCGATGGCCCGGAGGAGCACAGTCACCGGCAGCTTACGGGTTCTGTCCACACGGACGTAAACCACATCGTTGGCATCCATTTCAAATTCCAGCCATGCGCCCCGATTGGGGATAATGCTGGCATTGTACAGGACCTTTCCGCTGGAATGGACTTCTTTCCCGTAATACACTCCCGGCGAACGAACCAGCTGACTGACTACCACCCGCTCTGCTCCGTTGATGATAAAGGTACCGTTCTCAGTCATCAACGGGAAATCGCCCATAAAGACCTCTTGTTCCTTTACTTCTCCGGTCTCTCTATTGATCAACCGGGCTCGCACCTTTAAGGGGACAGCATAGGTAACATCCCTATCCTTACATTCCTCCACGGAGTACTTGGGCTCGCCTAGCGAATGATCAATGAACTCCAGCACCAGGTTCCCGGTAAAATCCTCGATGGGGGAAATGTCCTTAAAGGTTTCCATTAAACCTTCCCTCAGAAACCATTCATAGGACTCCCGCTGGATGTCAATGAGGTTAGGCATGTCAAGCACTTCTTTGATTTTGCCAAAACTCAATCGTTGCTGCCTTTTGCCCACTTGTGTCACCGCGGCCAAAGTGCTCACCTCTCCTTCAGGATCTCCATTGTGCCACTGAGCTCAGGGCGCCACCTACAGGAGGTAAACCCCTACAGCAAGAAATGGGAGACCGGTATCTATGCCTACTGCACAGACCTCTCCCTGTTATTTCCCACCGAGCCTTGCTATAATTAGAATGCAAAGCACACTTTTTAGCATTGGTTTCTTTGTCTGTAAATATGCGTTGGGAATACAAATAATGGTAAGCTGCCACTGCTTGGTCTTGTATTATGGCACAATAC
>JAAZHE010000086.1 GCA_012510855.1 Bacillota bacterium
AACTCGATGGCCCAATCTAAGTAGGGCTCTTCCACTAAGAAATCTCCCCGGTATAGTTCTAGACTGCTTCGAAAGGCATCAATGGCTGCTTCTGGGTCGGTCTTCTCCAGCTTCCTGCCTTCTGTATAAAGCCGCTCGAATTCTTCGGTATCTACCCAGCATTCAGGTGTATTTTCCAAGCAATAAAGGCCTCCAGAGCAAGTAAGGAGATTGGATTTGGCATAACGTTTAAGATCCGGATCAATAATCCGCCGGACGAAATGGACACAGGTATGTAGGTTTTGCTCAGTTGAGGCATCTAGATCGGTATCGGGCCAAAGCAGCTCATTTAATACGTCCTTAGGGACCTTTTCACCCCGCCGTGAGGCTAAGTACCGAAAAAGATTAAGAGCTTTTTTAGATTTCCACTGAGATACTGGAACCTCTTTGGAATTGACTTCCAAGGCAAATGGTCCCAAAAACCAGACTTTCAACCGAGTCCGAGGCGAGTCTGATAGCATAGATCAGCCCCTCCTAAGCTGACGTACTGCATCTTGCGGCTTAATCTATCAAGAAGACTAAGCCCAAAGTGTACACTGACTCCTTCGTCGGCAGCTGGGCACAGTGGAGACTGATGCCGGCTTGAGCACCAGCGCTTCGCATAACCGCCAGTTCATGTCCTAGCTCACCGCTATCGTAGGTTAAGTCATATCGGAATCGCCAGTTTTCCAAAGCTAAAGCAGCACTGCACCGCAGCCACGCTGACTCAACAAAGCGCCCTTCTTTAGGAGCATAGGCGATGGGTAAATACACCGCCTCAACTTCTACGTCGCCCCACTGCACTTCGTCGGATACTCCGCACCGAATCAGTGGGTCACTACCCTCCCTTTGGTCTATATGAACGGCGAATCCCAATTCTCCCAATACGGCCCAGGCTCCGCCTATCCTGTAAGACAGACTTCCGGGAAAGGCTTCAGCTACAGCGTCTAACCTATATTTGTCCCCCTTAAGCAGCACACCGCCCCTTGTCCCGACTTCGCCCTCCATGAGGCCTACGCCCATCCAAACCTCGCCTTGGGTTCCTGCTTGTCCCCGGGTCCGAGCCATCAGCTCCTGAAGACCCTTGATGGTTCCAATGGAGACTACAGGTCCCTGTTCTGCCAAAGCCCTCGGGCTCATGATCTCAGCACCGGCGAAGAGGGCAAAGTACCTTCTTGCCTGTTCCTTGGTGTACTTCAGATTTTGAACTAGGACTGCCAGGGGCCGGTGCTTCTCGGCAGAAAGCCAGTCTGTAATCCGGACATTGCCTAAAGCATTGGCAGGGCTTCCGTATTCCAGTTCGATGTCCGTTAGGACTCCGCTATCTGGATCGCCGTAGTACCTGGGCGTTAAGGTAATCCTCAGTCCATATTCCGCTTCCTCTTCCCGGGCAGCGGCTATCTTATCTTCTGCGACTTCTATAGAAACAGGCTGGTCACCCATGGTGACCAACCAAGTCTTGTATTCAAAGGCCGTCGCTGAGCCGGCATGCTTCCCCCGTAGCCCCACAGTGAAAGCGGCAGGAAAATCTCCTACCAGGTTCAAGAGGGCATCATCGGTAATAATTGTATAGCCGCCCTGGACATCTTCTTCTCTTGCGTATTCGGCACTAGCCTCGATGATTTTTCCCATTTCATAACGCAGTTCAAAGAGGCTCAGCTCGTATACAATCACCGGCTCCTCCTTGGGAGCCGGAAGCTCCTCCCAGCCCGGAGCCGTAAGCTGCCTGGGTGCCTCATCGAGATCTACCTCTGCTGCTAATACGCTCAGGGTGCCGCCGGCCACGGCAGCACCGCAGAGTAAGAAAACAAGGAACAATACTATCCGTTTTTGTTGTTCGGTCACCTGTGCCTACCTCCCCTATTGGATGACAGGGGTGACAAATACGAGGACTTCCCGATCGCCCTCCCGCTTGATATCATTTCTAAACAGCCAGCGGATGATTGGTATATCCCCGAGGATCGGCACTTTCCGAGATAAGTTGTAAAAGTCCTGCATAGTCATACCTGCCAACACCGCCGTCTGGCCGTTGGCCAGCCGCACTGTAGTTGATACGGCATTCCGCTTGACAACCAGATCGGGCCTTGCTTCACTGACAAAATGGCTGACCTCGGGGGCCAGGTTAAGGAGTATATGATCATCCGGCAGGATAGTCGGAGTGACTTTGAGAACGACTCCTACCTCAACCCTTTCAATCCGGGATGTTTCATCTTCATCTGCTTGGATAGGCAGAATCTGCAGATCACCGATAAACAGCTCCGCGGTTTCCCGATCCGCAACTAGCACCCGGGGGTCGGCGTGGATTTCGGCTTCTTGTTTTTGTTCCAGCATTCTGAGTTCAGTTATAAGATCGCCCCAGATGTTGGTCTCCAAAGATAGAGCCCCGCCACTATAACCAATGGTCCCATACCAGCTATCATTGACACTCTGCCCTTTGTTAACGGTGAACTCACTCAAGATACCGTTCCCCAACTCTTTTAATGCTGAGGACGACACCTCGGTTACCAGCACCTTGATCTCCACAGTCCTGCGGGGTGTGTCGATCTGATTGATCAAGTTCTTAATCCTCTCCAGCTCCAGAGGCGGTGCCGAGATGGTGAGAATGTTCCCTCCCGGGGTTCCTCTTACGTATGAAGTCAAGAAGGTTGGAAGCTGCTCAATGACTTCCTGTGCAGTTACATTATTCAGACGGATGATTTCAGTCTCCACCAAGGCACTAAAAGTAGTATTCCGGGGATCAGGAAGGCCCACTATGTAATAGTCATCCACCTTGCGGAAGGAAAGACCTCCCGTAAAGAGAATCATCCTCAAGGCCTTTTCCAATGGTACATCCTGAAGATCCGCAGTTACCTGACCGCTCACAGTCTGATCAGCAATAATAGTCACGCCAGTCTGCAAAGAGATTTCATTGAGGGCCTCCCTGAGATCTGTTTCAAATAACATGATATTAACCAGAGGTTCATCTTCTTCCTGAGCAAAGCCGACTCCGCCAACCAAGAGCACTAACACCACTGTCCACAAACACGCTGTCAACTGCCAGTTACCTTTTCCCACTTTTCTACCCCCCACAGTTTACCCCAACAAGTTGCAAACAGTCCAAGTTCTTTACCCCGTCAACGGTACTACAGTGTAAACGATGGTTCCCCTATACGTCCCAGGGGTGTCCATCCACGTTGCCAAAAGCTGAACATCCATCCTGAGGATGTTCCTTCCCGCAGTTTGACTGGAAAATACAGGTTCTCCTGTAGCATCCCTAGTTCTAAGGGTATGCCAGGGGCTCTCACCGGCAGAACCAATTAGCCTAAACCCCATTTGGGAACTAGGCAGGCTTGTGCCGTTGGGCCCTTGAAAGGCTTCGTCGGCTGCTGAGATATATAAAGCATGGGGCACATTACCGGCAACTTCGATCTGCACCGCGTCCGTCTTTGAGGCTAAGATGCCTTCCTCCAGCATCACAGCATCTTTGGTGGTGTCAAAATCTTCTTCAGTAAAGACTAGCTCGGAAGTATTGACACGTACCAAGAGCATTTGGGGTATGGTGACAATTACCTGGATCTCAGCCCTATCCAATACTTGGGCATTGGCGGGACAGACGCCGAACAAGAACACCAACAACAGCCAAACAATTATCCACTTACGGCCATTCATAGGGCACCCCTTCTTATTCGCAATTTTCTCCCTTGGTTGTCTGTTTCCTCTTTTTCCTAGCCCAATCATAGAAATAAATTCTCAAAAACAAATCAAAGCGTGGTAAGACTTTAAGGACTCATATCAAGACAAGGCATGGCGGAGAGGGAAGTAGCGAGGTCTAGAGGGAGATTACCGGAGAAGGCGCTGCAAACAAAAGGGAGAGCTCTCCACTCTCCCTTTACTGTTCCAACGACTTATCTTATATTGTCGTCATATGTTTTACTGTTGGCTAGCTAGTCTCTTCCACTGTACCCTCTTAGGGCAAACGGCAACCCATTTTGAGGATAGCGAGACTAGCTTTGGGCATCCTGCCTTTTCTGGATCTTGGCCCAGCTGTCCTTTAGGGCAACTGTTCGGTTGAAGACCAGACTGCCAGGCTTTGAATCCACTATATCTACGCAGAAATAACCCTGCCGCTCAAATTGATAGAAACTGCCCGGTTCCGCATCGGCTAAGCTCGGCTCAAGCTTACAATCCTTGAGCACTATCAAGGACTCGGGGTTCACATAGTTCCAGAAGTCCTCCACATCTCCGGGATTTTCGATGGTAAAGAGGCGATCGTAGAGCCGCACCTCAGCGGGGACTGCATGGGCTGCAGAAACCCAGTGAATAATTCCTCGTACCTTCCGGCCGTCGGGAGTGCTGCCTCCTAAAGTCTCAGGGTCGTAGGTGCACCGCAGCTCAACTACATTGCCGTCCTCATCCTTAATTACCTTCTCACATTTAATCACATAGCCATAGCGCAGGCGCACTTCTCTACCGGGAGCAAGTCTCCTGTATCCCTTAGGGGGATCCTCCATGAAGTCCTCCTGCTCAATAAAGACCTCCCGGGAAAAGGGCACCTTTCTGGTCCCCATGCTGGGATCCTCTGGATTGTTGACGGCCTCCAGCTCCTCAACTTTCCCTTCAGGATAGTTCTCAATCACAACCTTCAGGGGCCGCAAGACCGCCATGACCCGTGGCGCACGGCGGTTCAAATCCTCTCTGACGCAGTGCTCCAACATGGCTATATCCACAACGCTGTTCTTCTTAGCAACTCCCACCCGCTCGCAGAAATCCCGGATAGCCTCGGGAGTGTAACCCCGGCGCCGCACCCCGGCTATAGTCGGAACCCGGGGGTCATCCCAGCCAGCGACATAACCATCCTCGATGAGCTTCAGCAGTTTACGCTTGCTGGTGATGGTATATGAAAGATTAAGTCTAGCAAATTCAATCTGCTGCGGACGGCAGGGTACGCTCACATTTTCCAACACCCAGTCGTAGAGGGGCCTGTGATCTTCGAATTCCAAGGTACAGATGGAGTGGGTGATGCCCTCCAACGCATCGGAAATGGGATGGGTGAAATCATACATGGGGTAAATGCACCATTTATCCCCCGTACGATAATGATTCACCCGCTTGATACGGTACAAGATCGGATCCCTCATATTCATGTTAGGAGAAGCCATATCGATCTTGGCTCTGAGAACCTTAGAACCGTCGGGGAACTCTCCGGCCCGCATCCGCTGGAAAAGATCAAGATTCTCCTCCACAGAGCGATTCCTGTATGGACTCTCCCTGCCCGGCTCCGTTAGAGTCCCCCGGTACTCCCGGATCTCCTCCGGAGAAAGGTCGTCCACATAAGCTAATCCTTTCTTGATTAACTCAACGGCGTATTCATAGAGCTGCTCGAAATAATCCGCGGCGTGGTAGAGGTGTTCCCCCCAGTCGAACCCCAGCCATTTGACGTCCCGTTTCATGGCCTCCACATATTCGACTGACTCTTTTTCTGGATCGGTATCATCAAAGCGAAGATGACATCTGCCACCAAACTTCTCTGCCAAGCCAAAATTAAGGCAAATGGACTTGGCGTGACCTATGTGCAGATAACCATTGGGCTCAGGCGGAAATCGAGTTACAATCTCCTTATGTTTGCCGCTCTCTAGATCTTTCATGATAATGTCTTCGATAAAATTAGCTGGCTGCATTCCTTCACTCACTGACGACGACTCCCTTCCCAACAAGCTACTACTCTATTCTAGTTTACGCCTATGATTCCTCTCCTTGGCATCGGGCATTCAAAAACTAAGTAAAAGCAATCCACTAATATGATTGTACCACTATTTCGCTTTCTCCGATCAAGTTGGCAAAACCCTTGGCAGTAGTTGGGTACTAGGGTTGGAAGTTCTAGAACTTGCAGTTCTAGATAGGAAAAGAGAAAGGAATGGGCATTAGAGAGGAGCAGGAGACCAAGCGTCAAAAAAAGCAGGCGGCACTGGCTGAAAAGCTGGTGCCGCCCTTTTTCGGGTAAGTGCAAGTCATGGAAGACCAGATCAATAGGTACACTTCCTGGCCTCATCGGTAAAGGCTGCGAGCAACTCTAAATCAGCATCGAAAAAGTGATCCGAGGGAGCCAGGATATAGCCGCCGTTCTCTCCAGCGGCTTCAAAGCACCGCCTGACCGCCTTCCTCGTCTCTTCAGGTGTACATCCCACAAAGTAGTGATACTGGTCAAACCCGCCGATCATGCACACCCGATGGCCGATGCGGCGCTTAGCCTCTGCCAAATCTACATCTCCACCCATTGCCGGCGGCGTAAATGTCTCCATGGCATCGGGATTCATGTCAGCAATCATTTCTAGGATGGGCATCATCCCGCCGCATGTATGATAAACCACCCGCTGACCTACTTCGTGTATGAGGCCGATAAGCTCGCTATCATAGGGAGCCACAAACTCCTCGAAAATCTTAGGCGAGATAACCGTCGTTGAGGCATCTCCGCCCCCTAACTCCAAAAGATCGAACTTAGCTCCCGCCAGGGATCGGATGTACTCCTTCTTTCTATTTTGGAGTATGCTGAGGAATTCATGCACCCACTTTGGGTCATCGTAAGTTGCATAAATGAGATTTTCGATGCCGTACAGACATGCTGCATCTTGCCAACAGCCGGGTTGTCCAAAAACATCGAAGGTGGCAATATGACCGCGCACAATCCCCCGATCGCCCCGTTCCGCTGCGATCCTGTTAACCTCATCGATGTCGCATTTTGGGTAGGTCATGTATTGGAGCAGTTCAATGTCCTTTTTTTCCTTGATCGGATACTCAGTCACCATGGTGGATTTATCATCGGTCTTGACCACCATTTGCAGACTACCCTTGGGTGTGACAAAGGTATACCGCTCCACTGTGAACCAAGGATCGGGGAGCTCCTCCCGTTCAATTCGCCACTGGTCACTGACCACCCGGCGGGGTTCGAGAAAACCGGTGGTGCTTTTCTGATTGGGATCATAGTACTCGCCCCGGGATGGATCCGGCTTGTAAGCAACTACCCAAGCAATGGGGTCAAAGCCGAAACGCTCGAAAAAATCATCATTGGTATAGCCCGGCAGGTACTTGTCAAGAAAGTAGGGCATAACATGATGGGTGGTAACCGGCAGCCGGTCGGGCACTCCGCCCGCAAGTGCCGTCAGCATCCTTTCCCTGGAAGTCATGGCCATTACTAAATCCCCCCAGCACTAAGCGGTTTGGAGAATCCTATCCCTGAAGTAATTCCTTGTCTTGTTGATGACGATTGCCACTACAACCAACAGACCGAAAATCACCCGCCGCAGATACGGATTCACATTGAACATGGACAAACCTGCTTCTACCAGGGCCAGGAAGATGATTCCTGCCAAAACGTTGATGATGGACCCCCGTCCACCCTGCTGCTCGATACCGCCGATAATGGCACCGGCAAAGGCCATGAAGATGTCTCCATCAGCCATACTTGGGGGGACCGAGTGTAGGTAGCCCGTATAGAAAAGTGCAGCCAGTCCTGCAAATCCACCTGCCAGTGAGAAGGTAAAGAAAGTGATTCGGGCAGGGTTAAGGCCCAACATCGCTGCTGACCGCTTGTTACCGCCTACAGCGTAAATATGAAGCCCGAAGGGTGTGTACTTGAGAATAAATGCCACTAGCAAGATGAATGCAAAGAAAAGCGGAACTGCGTTGGACGGGTCGCGCCCAATCGCCATATAAAGCTTTGGAAAACCACTGTAAATCGGATATGAATGGAGAAGTAAAGTTCCGCCTTCATAGGCCATGAAAGCTCCCAGAGTTGCTAGAAATGGATTAAGACCGAGATAGCCCACCATGTAACCATTAATTGCGCCTCCGATGAATCCAAGGACCACTGGAATAAGGACGCAAAGAACTGGATGGATGCCTGGAAACCACTTGGTGATGATCATGGCACTCAACATGGCAATGAAACCGGTCATCTCCGCCAGTGACAAGTCCATGGCCCCTAAGAGCTGACACAAGGACACTCCCACTACGATAAAGCCCAGGGGGATGGAGGAGTAGAGCATAAAGGAAAGTGTACTCAGCTTGAGCATTCCCTCGGGTCGCAGGATAGCAAAAATCGTGTAAAAGACGATGATCAATACCCAAGCGAGATTATCTACAAAAAGAAGCTGAAGTCTTTTCTTATCCCACCGCGGGCGTACTTCCGGCCCTTTTACTACTGATCCAACTGCGGCGTTTTGCACCCTACCCGACATGTCTCTTTCCTCCTTCTCCTGCACCATCGGCCAAGAGATCCTCTATTTCCTCCCGGCTGATCTCATCTTTGTGGACATCGAGAACCTTCTTGCCGTGAGAAATAAGAACTATTCTGTCGACAACTGCGTAGATCTGGCCCATATTGTGGGATATGAGAATGACGCTGATGCCATTATCCCTGAGCTGTTCTATAAATGATAACACTTTCTTCTGAGCTTCAACTGAAAGGGCATTAGTTGGCTCATCGAGAATCACCATTTTTGCCTTGAAGTACATGGCCCGGGCAATGGCAACCCCTTGGCGCTCACCACCAGAGCAGAATCGAATTTCATGGTCCAGAGAAGGTACAGAAAGACCCATCTGCTGCAGCAAGGGTGCCACAATCTCCTTCATTGCTCGAAAGTCAAGAATCCGCAAGGGGCCAACCTGCTTGCAAATCTCACGTCCCATGAACACATTCTTAACGATGCTTAGCTGATCAAAAACAGCTTGTTCCTGGTAAACTGCTTCAATTCCTAAGGCCCGGGAGTCTTTTATGGATTTGATCTTTACCTCTTCACCATTCCAGTAAAACTTGCCCGAGGTGGCTGGACTTACTCCAATGATGGTCTTAATGAGGGTCGACTTGCCGGCACCATTATTGCCCAGCAGGCCTACAACTTCCCCCTTGTGAACATCCATACTGACTCCTCTGACCGCATGTACATGACCGTAACGCTTGTGTACATCCTCCAAACGGAGCAGCGGCACTTTACCCATTCCTGTATCTCCTTCCGAGTCTTGGTCCTACCCGGGGATAATCCCCGGGTAGGTTGACGGTAAATCAGAGAGAACTACTTCAACCAGAGCTTTGCGGCGTTACCCCAGATAGAGGGGTCATCGAGGTTCTCAGGAGTTACCAGCATGCCCTGTACCTTAAACCACCGGTGACCGTAAGCCTCTTCCACAGTGGCCGGGGCCCAAACCTGCTCAGCCCATGGAGCTACACCCTCGTGGACTCCACCGGTAATCTGAAGATCCTCGGCAGGCACTACGGAACCGATAGGCGGCAGTGCATCCTCGCCCTGCTCGAGGATAACGGTGAGGAAGTGCATGGCCAGCGGACCGTAGAAGAGGTTGGGCTGAACCAGACCGCGGTCAGCATAACCCTGTCTGATGAGCTCGATATACTCGGGTGCTGCACCAATGTAGGCGATGAAGACATGGCCCTCTTCACCCCGTGGAACCAGCATGCCGGCTCTCTCGAGGGCTGTCATGGCACCTCTGGCGTTCAGGTCATTCTGAGCGACGATGGCCACCGGCCGTCCGTACTGCTGAATTGCAGCAAAGACGTTTCTCTGGGCCGTTGCGGCATCAGACTTGGTGAAATACTCAATGAAGGTAATGTCGGGATACTGAGCAAATACGTCCTTGTATCCTTCTGCCCGCTCCCGGTCGGCGTCGTTGGCAGCATCACCCTGGACGCTAATGACTACACCCTCAGCTTTGCCGTAGGTTTCCTCTAAGTAAGCGATGACTTCATAGGCAAGCTTCTGAGCAGCCTCATAGGAACCAAAGCGGACGTTGATGGCAACAGCGGGGGTATCAACGTCGGTGTTATATGTTACAGTCGGGACACCCTGCTCCTTGCACCATTCGGCAATGGCAGCGGTGGCCTTGGCATCTACCGGTGACCAGATGATGCCGTCTACTCCCAACTCGACGAAGTACCGCAGCTGTTTAATCTGATCTTCAACTTTGAAATCTGCGTTCTGGGTGATTACTCTCCAGCCCTGTTCCTCGGCATAGAAGTGGATGGCCTTGTCGCAAACCTTCATCCACTCATCGCCCATGTACAGGGAGTCATGTCCAAAGAAGTACTCCTTAGCAAGACCTACGGGAGCTCAAAGCAGTGCTACAACTAAACCAAGTACTAAGCCCAGCATTACATGTTTCTTCATCATGGTGAATTCTGACCTCCCTAAATAAATATTCAGAGACTGCAGCAAAGATGAACCCTCCAAGCCCCCTACAAAAGTCTCTTTCCATACATCCCTCCTTAATCATGAAGGATTAGTCTACCTCTACAAGCAGACATCTGCCTTGACCAAGTTTTTAACTAGTGTGATGAATGTGCAACAATGCTTGCCACCTAACAGGATTGCCTGATTACCAGCTTGCAGTCGAGGCAGACTTCTTGGAAATCTCTTTGTTTGTCATTTATCCTTGCGAGTAAAAGCTCTGCGGCCATTTCTCCGATCCTTGGTGCAGGCTGATACACCACCGTTAAGGGAGGATCGGTGATAACGCACCATTCTTCATCATCAAAACCGATAATCGCCACATCCTCGGGTATCCGCAGGCCTTTCTCCTTAATTGCCTTCATGGCGCCCATGGTAAGTACGTTATTGCCTGCAAAAACAGCGGTAATACCCTGCTCGAGCAGTTCCAGCATGAGCTCATGGCCGCTTTCAATCCTCGAATTGCTGACTTTAATCAGCTCCTCATCAATGGGTATTCCATATTCTGAAAGGGCCCGCTCATAACCGGCCAGCCGTTCCTCGCTGGTTGTGAGGCCGGCAATTCCTTTGATCATTCCAATCCTCCGGTGTCCCTTTTGGATTAAGAAACTGACGGCTTCATATGAAACCCGTTCATTATCTACAACAACGCGATCGCCGTGGGGATAACCAAAAGGCTTGCAGTCAACAAACACGATGGGGTAGTATTCTTCAAATTCCCGCAAAAAAGAATGATCATCGGGAGTTGCCCTCATGATCAGACCTTCAATAGACTGGGCTTTAAGGATCTTTAGGTGTTCCTGTTCAAGTTGAAGGTTATCATCGGAATTGCAAACCATGAGAGAATAGCCGTTAGCTCGCATAACCTTTTCTATGCCGGAAACGACTCTCATGTAAAAGGAGTTGGTGATATCAGGCATGAGGACGCCGATTAATCGGGATTTTTGGCTTCGAAGGCTGCGAGCCGCATAGTTGGGATAATAATCAAGGACCCGCATGGCTTCGAGAACCCGCTCTTTGGTTTCTTTGCGCACAAACCGGGTTCCGTTGATGACATGGGAAACGGTTGACACCGACACACCAGCCATCTTTGCAACATCTTCCATCGTGGCCATGTCTCCCACCCCGGTCGATAAAGTTTCCGAAAAGGTTTGCGCAAAGGTTTACCTGATTTCATATTATTATACTGCCTTGGATTTGTCAACAAATTGTTTCAAGCCTTATGGTTATTATTCTTCAAGCCTTAATCACAGAAGCGCTGGGGATCCGTTCGTGTCCATACTCCTGTAATAATGTCAAAACCATTTATGTCTAAGCTTGGCGGCGGACTCCAGCAAATACCGGGCTTCCGCCTCTGTCTGGCAGCTGGTAGATAGCAGCAAGCCCCTATGTGGAAGCACTTCCAAGAGCTCCAAGACCGTCTTCCAATCTGGGACATGCATAACTAGGTTCTTCTTCTCCAGGATCTTCCTAAACAGCGCGATACTCTCGGAAGTCAAGTACTCATCAAACCTCACAGGAACCCATTGAATGCCCTGGATGCCGTCAATTTCCAGCAGCATGTCCAGATGGGGCACCTCTCCTGGCCCATCCAAATGGTAAACCGCTGCCGGCAGCCTGCGGACCTGTTCCTCTAGTTGCGGCAGCACGAACTTCTCAAACATCGCCGGGGAGATCATGGCGGAAAAGTCGCACTGAATAGGATACCAAGGCTCCTCATGCCAAAGGCCCATCCAGGCTGAGAAACCGCACTCGGCCTTGCCGATTATCGCCGTGAGCTCATCAAAGCATCGGTGCCAAAGGTCTATTATCCAGGCGGAGGCAGATGAGATTTGCTCGGGATAGTCATATAGGTCCAGGAGAAGCTGCGCAGAGGTACGCAAAGATGCTATCACATCCATAATGCCCCCCAGGTCTGTTACGCCGACAATAAAATCGCCGTTGCTCTCCTCTACTGCCATTTCGGCCACCTGCTTAGTATACTGCCACCAGCGATTGTCTTCTTTGAACTCCAGGGCGGCGATGGATTCCCAATCCAGCTTAACCTCAAACCACGAGGTTTCTGTCCTTGGATCGTACAAGAGATAGTCTGTAAGATAAGCGGCCAAGACCCCTGGCCCTAGGTTAATCCAAAGCAGCGGAAACGCGGTGCCGCCGAAAAACGTGTTGGAACAGTAATCTCTGAATCTCTCTAGCTTTGTGTCCACAGCAGATGGGTCTGGATCCCTAACAAGTTCCCAGTTGCTCCAGCCGCGGGGGCCGCTGGCACCCGCCCTGGATGCCGTTACACTGATCAGAGCCTCTTCCTGCTCCTGCTTCCACCAAGCCTTATACAGTTCTTTGACCCTCTCCCAGTCTTGATTGTACAGCAAGCTGACACCCTCCCCATTTGTCTAGAGTTGCCAACAAACCTACTAGCACGGCGGCTGCTCTAGGAAGTACATTCAAGACGAAGGCCATAGGAGGCTCAGATAATCAAGACACAACCCTATAACACGGAAACACTGCTTACAGAATTCCCCATACTAATACCTTATTTGATAGCATTATTCCTCTTCTATCTTGCCCATTATGGTATTTTGAGCTGGCACCACTGGCTCATTCTTGAGTAACGGGTTGAGGAGGGTCGGTCAAGAGGGCAGCTGGAGCCTTTCCGCTGATCGGACATTCTTAACCTGGAGATTTAAATATAAAACCCGAGGGTCAACTGCTTGAATGCTTTGTCTCCAGTCAATCCTCGGGTTAGTCATGGTCTTCCTTATCAGGGTTCGCGAACAACGGATTCCCTGACACTACTCGTCAAGGTCCTATTCTTGATACTATTATCTACCCAGCTTACCGCTTTCACTTAATTCTTGCCATGAAGCAAACACTTGCCGCACGTTCTCCGGCTTTGCCCCAGGCCCAAACTCACACTGGGCAATGACGCCACCTTGCTGATACAACGCTGCCGCCACCTCTTTCACTGCAGCATCGATCTCATCAGGTGTCCCATAGGGCAGCAGCCACTGTCGGTCCATCTCTCCCCAGAAGGTGAGCCGGCCCCGGAACTGTTTGAGATTTTCCGGGCCCATACAGAAAATCTGGCTGTTCAGTGCATCGAGACCTAGCTCGATGAGATCCGGTATGATTGCGAGAATATGGCCATCGGAATGCATAAATGCGTATTTGCCGTGACGGTGGGCAATATCGATGTAATCCTTATATAAGGGTTTAAAGATTTCCCGCCACATGCTGGGGGAGATCAAGAGATTGGATTGGGCGCCCCAATCGTCCATAAACATAATTGCATCGACTTCTGTCTTAGCCCAGAGTTCCACTTCCTTGCAGAAATGCTCGTGAATTCGGTTAAGCAGCGTAGATAACTCTGGAGGGCGTTCCATTAAGTCAATAAAGAGATTCTCCGTTGTGCGAATAAACTGAAGCCGTTCAAAGGGTCGCGGACACGTACCGGCAATGACAAACTTGTCAGTCCCTCGACAATAGGCATTCACCTGATCCACGTCAAGGGTGAGCCTCTCAACTGGAAAACGGACTTTCTCGAAGTCCTGCCAATCGGCGAAAACCGGCTCTTTCACTTCACCGATATGGCCGCTCCCTTTATTCTCAAAAATGCAGCCCCATTCGTCAATATACTGGCCGGGTTTATACATATCGCCAACAACTGGAGATGGCTCCCGGAAAAACTCGGGACAGTTAACTATATCATCTGGAAATGTCCTTTGAATCTCTGCCAATTCCTCCGGATAGTTTTCCTCTGCCCAGGGCAATAACCACAACTGCCGAGGAACCCTCGCGGGAGAGTCAAACTCCAAGGTCCGCTTGACTAATTCTCTTGAGTCCATGTTCTATACCTCCCTCTCTGCTTGCATCCTGGTGCTGCTGGTCCTTGCAGTAATATAGAATGAGTTCGTTGGTTGGCACTGATTGACAGTTGTTTAGTATCTTCCGTAAACTTCCACTAACTCCTGCACCCGAGCAACTCTCTCCCAGACGCCATCCGGAGGAACTTGGTCAGCTACTCCTAATACGAAACGGGGTTCTTGCCGCATTACGCCCAATACTCGCTCAACAAAGGCTTCGAACTCAGCATCTGTCACCTTGTCAGTGAAGTATACTCCCGGTAAACCGCCCCACAGTATGGGTCCCGGCCCAGCGGCTTCAGCAAACTCCTCGATCTCCAGATCCCCCACCGGTGCCGGTGTTAGAGCTTCCAGAACTCTAAAACCAGTCTCAGCCACCGGCCGAATCAAACCCCGCAGAGTGCCATCCATATGGATGAAGGAAAACTTGCCGGCTGCGTGGATCCGTTCCACCCACCTTTTCTCATACGGCTGCATATACTTGGTATAGTACCGAAGCCCGACAACCTCCGATGATAGGTTCTCAGGGATCATCAAACACTCTGCAGGAGATTGGACAGCAATCTCCGCAGCTTCATCGGCTTTAGCTTCCAACAGCTCCATGGTCTCTGCCACTTCCTCTGGAGCATCCAAATCCAAGTACACCAGGTTCTGGATTCCTGAGTAAAGAGCCACCATCAGCATGAAGGGACTGCGGGGCAGGTAACAAAGTGTAACTCCATTATCCCCGATTATCTTCGCCCGCCGCTCAGCTTCAGCATAATTTGGCTCAAACCGGGTATGTTCCAACCAGTACCGGAAGGCCGGCAAATCGTCGGGAGTCTCCACCATATGTTTGGTATACGCCCAGGAACAGGAGGTCGGCAAGAACCGCTGCACTTCCTTCAGACTTCCAAAGGGCGTATGAATCTCGGTAATCCGTTCATCTTTTTCTTCCCTAACGATGACTTCCACTCCATCATAGACTGGAGTGAAGGGCTCATAGCCCTGTAGGTAAAAACCTACTCCCAAGTCACGGTTCATCTGAAAATAACCGTCACCATCGTATTTCTCCGGGAGCTGCTGCTTATAGACCAGTGCATGGTACCAATAATCTAGATCCCCAAACCACGGTACTTGGTCGGGAACTTCGCCCCGGAGCAAAGCCAAAATCCGCTCTCTGTTGGTCATCTTGCTACATCCTCTCTATGTTGTACTACTTTATCCTTTGACTGCACCCGCAACACCATAGGTGAAGTGCTTCTGTGTAAGACCGAAGAAGAGCAGGATGGGGATAGTAGTAATTACTGCCCCGGCCATCAAAGGCCCCCAGTCAGTAGACCTCTCCCCGATGAACGAGTACAGTCCCACAGGCAGTGTTCGCATTGATTCAGAGGTAGTGAGAGTTACGGCAAACAGAAACTCCTGCGCTCTTATTGTTGGAAACTCTTCTAACGACAGCACCCATCTACCGGCTCTTTGCCGATGCTTTTCAATCATCATCTCCTGTTCATTTAACCTTATAACTCCTTACACTTCCAACTTCGAGGAATTCAGCGGGTGCTCTCCCGTATCACTAGTTTAGGTTTAATTGTCATGCGCAGCGGCTCTTTAGCCTTACTCTCATTCAGGCTGTCCAATATCCAGTTCACCGCCTGCACTCCGATTTCATATTTCGGCTGCTGTACACTGCTGAGACTGATCGGGAGATACTCCCCGATTTCCAGGTTATCGAAGCCAATGATGCCTATATCATTGGGAATATCGAATCCGGCTTCCAAGCAAGCCCTGACAGCACCTAAGGCCATGGCGTCATTGATAGCGAAGACGGCATCCGGTCGTTCCTCTGCCTCAAGCTCTCGCTTCATCAACTCATAACTGTACTGGATCGCCCTAGGGGCTGCCTCTAAATTGTCTTCAAAAAACACTTTCTCATAGCTGAGGTCGTTATCAGCCAGGGCTTGACGATAGCCCCGGACTCGCTCTTGTGCCTCAAAACAGGCTCCCTCCAGACCCGCTATACAGAGGATCCGCTTATAGCCTCTCTGGATCAAATAAGAAACGGCCTCATAGGCGCCGAAGAAATTGTCTGTAGTAACATAGCCGATTTCTACCTCGGGAAGATGCCTATCCACGAAAATGATGGGCAGGTTTCGCTTGAGTAGACTCCTGAAAAAACTAATGTTCTTTGAACTAGCTACAGGGGCGATAATCAAGCCATCAACATTCTTGGCAAGAAAATCGGTTACCAACTTCCGTTCCTTGCCCGGATTCACCTCGCTGCAACCGGAAAGCAGACAATACCCCCGGTTCAAGGCCGTGTTCTGTACTCCCCGCAAAATATCGCCCGGGTAGGTATCCCCCAACGCCTGAGTAATAAATCCCAAGACCCCTGTCCGATTAGTCCGCAGGCTCCGTGCTACATCGTTGGGTATGTAGCCCATCTGAGCAGCCAGGGCTTTTACCCTATCCCTGGTAGTCTTGCTGATTCGGGGACTGTCCCGTAGAGCACGGGATACTGTGGAACGGGAGACTCCAAGTTCTGCAGCAATTTGCTCCAATGTCACCCGCATTCAGCACACTCCTAAAGCGTGTACAATCATTGTGCGCAATCGTTTGCATATTGATGAGTTTCTCCATTCACAACCATTTCCCTGCAACCTAAAGGTAAAAGTCATCTGTTGTTTCTGAATCCTTGTCCCATTAGAAGTGCAAAGGTGATACTCAAAACCCAATTCTTGTCGAACAGGGAAAGGACCTGAGGAGAGGAACTAGAAGGAAAGTAAGTGCTGCTGGAAAGTAAGCAAAACAGAATCCCCTAGACTGTTTATATTTCCCTCTTCTCTGCGGCATACCAATAGTGCAGTCCGGGGAAAGGAGAGAAGGTCATGGTCAAGAAAGGTTCTATCCTTACTGTAACCATAGCAGATACAGTCTTTCCCAATAAAGGCGTTGCCTATGTTGATGGAGAAAGGGTTATCGTCCACGACGCTCTTGAGGGACAGACGGTCAGGATTAAGATAACCAAAAAGCGGGGCAGCAAAATCGAAGCCAAAATCCTGGAAGTGCTGGAAAGATCCCCCCTGGAACAAGAAGCCCCCTGTGCCCAGTTCGGTACCTGCGGCGGATGCACATACTTGCACATACCATATGAAAGCCAGCTGGAGCTCAAGACCCGACAGGTCCTAGAGCTCTTGGCCGATGCCGGCATCCAAGGATTCGAGTTCTTGGGCATCCAGCCCAGTCCCAACGTAACAGCCTACCGGAACAAGATGGAGTATACCTTCGGTGACACCGAGGACGGCATCCTGTCCCTCGGGCTTCACCGAAAGCGCATGCGCTATGAGGTGTCCCCCGTTGCCGGCTGCCAGCTAGTGGATGAAGATTTCCTTTCTATCCTGGACGCAGCCTTAGACTATTTGCGCTCATCTAATGTGCCTTTTTATCATAAGAAGAGCCATCAGGGAGTCCTGCGGCACTTGGTCATCCGCAAAGCAGGGACCACTGGAGAGATCCTGGTTAACCTAGTGACCACCTCTCAAGGGGGACTGGAGCTTGCGGGTTTAGTCCAAAAGCTCTTAAGCCTTGACCTCATGGGCACCATTAAGGGTATCCTCCATACCATCAATGACGGCAAAGCGGACGCTATCCAGGTAGATGCTCTCCACGTTCTTTGGGGCAGGGATTATATAACCGAAAAGATCCTCGGGCTAACATTTCGCGTAACAGCTTTTTCCTTCTTCCAGACCAACTCCCACGGTGCTGAGAAGCTCTTTACCGTCGTTCGGGATTTTGCCGGTCAAGACCTGGGAGTTGTCTTTGACCTCTACTGCGGCACCGGTACTATCGCCCAGATCATCAGCCCACAGGCTAAAAAAGTCATAGGGATCGAGATAGTACCTGAGGCCATTGAAGCAGCCCGGAAGAATGCACAGCTGAACGGCCTAGACAACTGCCGGTTTATTGTCGGAGATGTATTGGCAGAGCTGGATAACTTACAAGAAAAGCCAGACCTCGTTATCCTCGATCCCCCCCGAAGCGGCATCCACCCCAAGGCCCTGGACAAGCTGATTGCCGTCCGACCACCTCGGTTAGTCTACGTCTCCTGCCAGCCTGTATCTTTGGCCCGGGATCTTGCGGTATTCAGCGCCAACGGCTACCGGGTTGTTAAAGTGAGATGCGTCGACATGTTCCCCCACACTCCCCATGTCGAGTGCGTCACATTGATATCAAGGGTTGAGAACATATAGCGTTATACAAGAAGTCGAGCTGTTGTACATCTATGAAGCAAAGGAGATGCACTGGTGTACTCACTGCTACTGGTCATTATCTACATCGCATTTGTTAGCCTGGGTTTACCCGATTCCCTCCTTGGCTCGGCATGGCCCGTTATATATAAGGAGCTCAATGCTCCCATATCCTATGCGGGAATTGTAACCATGATAATAGCAAGTGGGACTATAATTTCAAGTCTTGTGTCCGAAAGAGTCACTAAGAGACTCGGAGCAGGGCTTGTAACGGCGATCAGCGTGTTTATGACCGCGGCCGCTCTGTTTGGATTTTCTATTTCAAACTCCTTTATTTGGCTGTGCATATGGGCCATTCCTTATGGACTAGGAGCTGGAGGAGTGGACGCAGCGTTGAACAATTACGTTGCGCTGCACTATTCTTCCCGCCATATGAACTGGCTGCATTGCTGCTGGGGAGTTGGAGCGGCAATTAGTCCTTACATTATGAGTTATAGCCTGATGGGCGGGTATGGTTGGAAACATGGGTACCGCTCTGTCTCAATGATTCAGATGCTGCTGACAGTGTTTCTTTTTATTAGCTTGCCGCTTTGGAAAAGAAACAAAGCGGATGACAGCAATTTCGGAAGTGGCGCGGAGACTAAATCTGAGATTATTGGGTTGAGAAAAGCTTTAAAGATACGGGGAGTCAACCTCGTACTTATTACTTTTTTTGGGTACTGCGCCCTCGAAACAACCGCCGGTTTGTGGGCAAGTAGTTACCTTGTTATGCATCGGGGAGTCGCAAAAGAAATCGCGGCCCAATTTGCTTCCCTGTTTTTCATAGGCATAACCTTGGGGCGCTTCGTATGCGGATTTATTTCGGATAGATTTGGTGACAAGCAGATGATTCGCTATGGATTAGCTGTTATAATCATCGGTATAGCATTGGTTGTGATTCCATTTGGTACTAATATATACGCTTTCGCTGGGCTTATAATAGTCGGTCTGGGATGCGCTCCTATCTATCCCGCCATCATTCATTCAACGCCAGAGAACTTCGGAGCGGAAAACTCACAAGCAATCATTGGGATACAAATGGCCAGCGCTTACACTGGTAGCACCTTAATGCCGCCCCTGTTCGGAGTAATCGCTGAAGGCATCAGCATCGGGCTGTACCCGTTCTATTTGCTGGTTTTCGCGGTACTTATGATCGTTATGTCCGAAAGGTTGAACAAAACGGTGGCGAAAGCTGGATAACCAGACAGGGAAACGTCCTCTGTCTTGGAGTCCAACCATGGATCCTATTCCATGTAAGCTTGCGGTGTCGGTGCCAAGGCGAGAGAACCAAAGCTAGAAGTTAAGAGCACACCAATACGCGACCGAGCCGTCGAAGGGTTCTAGGATGTTGGTCTTTACCACGGCTTGAGTGGAGTACCACCACCTGGAACCCTTGTTTTTTTGGAATCTTGACCTAGGTCATATTTTCTTTAGCGGAGCTGTGACACAATGTGCATAGAACATTGGCTCAGGACAAATGATGAGCAGAAAGGGGAATGGACAATGACGACATTTAACCAAGTCTGGGAACGCAACTTGGAGAAACTAGAGTTGTATGTACCGGTTGTAGCACGGGTCCACGGCGGAAGCCATCCGGAATTCCACGATGTGCAGAGACTCTTCGATGCAATAAACGCCAAAATGAGAGAAGCTGGGTCGAATCGGCCTGAGTTGGAAGAAGAGTTTAGGAAGCTCCGGGAAATCACGGATAACTACACAGTGCCTGCTGATGTGTGCGAGACTTACGAAGCCGTGTATAACATGCTGGCTGAGCTAGATAAAGCATACCGAGGGTAAGTATCTCCCTTAGCGGTGTTTACACAGGAGCTCATCATAGACATTCCTCTTCCCGTGTTGGCGAATACTCGTGGGAACCGATGAGAACACGGGAAGAGGAGCCCTCCGTCTACAGCAGCTGCTGGGTTCAGAATAGACTCGAGCCGTTAGGGTCTCAAACTATCAAGATACTGTCGTGCCATAGGCAGTGGCCTCGGGGTGCCCCTTGTAAGGGAGCAGCTGCCACAGTCAAAACCGGAGAGGAGGAGAAAGCTTGCAGCGGTTGATTCTAAAGAATAGAAACACGATCGCCTCAATGAGCGGAGTCTTGATCGCCCTTGCCTTTCTCAGCAAATGGGTACTGGGCAATCTCGATGTTTTCCACTGGGCATTGATTATTGCCTCCATCTTAGGTGCAGCACCCATTGCCATTCAAGCCTACCAAGCTCTCAAGGTAAAGGTGGTAAGCATCGATGTCTTAGTCACCATTGCTGTTTTGGGTGCCTTTATCATTGGAAATTTTGAAGAATCGGCCATCGTCACATTCCTATTCTTGTTCGGCGCATTCTTGGAGCAGCGCACACTGAACAAGACCCGTTCAGCCATCAGAGAATTAACAGAAATGGCGCCGGAGACAGCATTAAAGCTGATGGAAAACGGCGAGTTTGAGGAAGTCAATGTTGATGAAGTGGACGTAGGTGACGTGCTCCTTGTTAAGACCGGTGCCAAGGTCCCTGTGGACGGCACTGTAATATCCGGTGAAGGTAGTGTCAATGAGGCAAGCATCACTGGAGAGTCTATGCCCGTAGCCAAGGAAAAGGGTTCCCAGGTCTATGCAGGCACTATCTTAGATAACGGCACCATCCAAATTGTTGCTGATCGCGTCGGTGAAGACACCACCTTCAGCAAAATCATTGAGTTGGTGGAAGAAGCGCAGGATTCCAAATCCGAGGCAGAACGCTTCATAGACCGCTTCGCCAAATACTACACGCCGGCAGTACTGGTCTTATCTTTCATTGTGTGGCTCATCTCGAGAAACGTTGAGCTGGCCATCACTATCCTAGTCCTCGGTTGTCCCGGTGCCTTGGTAATTGGCGTTCCGGTGTCCAATGTGGCAGGCATCGGGAATGGAGCCCGCCACGGCATCCTGCTCAAGGGAAGTGAAGTGATCGGTCATTTCAGCAGATTGGATACCATAGCCTTTGACAAAACAGGTACATTAACCATGGGGCACCCATCGGTTGCTGAAACCCAATACTACGGAGAGAACATTGAAGAAGCATTGGGCTATCTTGCCAGCATTGAACGGGAATCAGATCATCCTCTGGCCAAGGCTGTATTGGACAGAATCGGGGAGACAACTTTCTCACCGGTGGAGAACACGGAGGTTATAAAGGGCGAAGGCATCGTCGCCACAATACAAGGACGCAGGGTAGCTGTCGGCAATGTCGCCTTAATGGAACGAGAACAGGTGAAGCTTGATGAAAAGGCAGTAGCAGACATAGACCGCTTTGAAAAGGATGGAAACTCCCTGGTGCTAACTGCAGTGGACGGTGAGCTCAAAATCCTCATGGGCGTCCGGGACCAGATCCGCCCTGGCGTCAAGGAGGACCTGCAGCGGCTGAGAAAACTGGGGGTAAAGAATCTCATTATGCTTTCCGGCGACAACCAGGGCACTGTTGACGCTGTCAGCCGGGTGCTGGGACTAACAGAAGCCCATGGGAACATGCTGCCGGAAGACAAAGCAGCCTTTATCAAGAAGTTGATTGATGACGGCAAAATCGTCGCCTTCGTTGGAGACGGAGTCAATGACAGCCCTTCCCTGGCCTTCGCCCATATTGGTATAGCCATGGGAGGCGGCACAGATGTAGCCATCGAAACATCGGATGTGGTACTGATGAATTCCGACTTCAGCCGGCTGCCCCACGCCCTGGGGCTGGCCAAAGCAACAGCGAGAAACATGAGGCAGAATATCTTCATCGCGGTGGGTGTTGTGCTGGTACTACTTGCCAGTCTGATCTTCAGTGACTGGATGAACATGTCCATCGGTATGCTGGTACACGAAGGCAGCATCCTGGCTGTTATCCTCAACGGCATGCGGCTCTTGCGGTACCGCCTTCCCCGCCGCTATGCATAGCCGGCAGTGTCTGCTGCCCTCTAGGACACCTGAAAAGTTGACCTAAATCAAGGTTTTGGAAACGTCTTGGGGGATATAATTGAATTGAAAGCCGAGAGAACCTATCAAGGACCCGATGGGAGGAGATTGCAGTATGAAAGCGGCAACAATCCAGCTGGAGACTTTGACATGCCCATCCTGCATGCAAAAGATAGAAGCAGCAGTGAAGGGACTGAACGGCATCGAGCAGGATTCGGTGAAGGTATCTTTTAACACCAGCAAAGTGAAGCTGAACTTCGACGAAGATACGGTCTCCATCGAAGAAATCGAAAACGCAATCACTAAAGTAGGCTACGAGGTTCAGAAATCCACCATAAAATCACTTTGAGGGCAATCAAGTCTTCTATGAATGCTGCGGTGCGTTTCAGTGAAGAAACGCACCGCTTTTTTTGATGTACCTCAAACCACTAGGCGATTAGTAGTCTATTAATTCTAGTCCATACTTGGAGCCATCATCTTGCTCACCTTTGTACAGAACCATCCCCACTCCAGGTGCCAGCCACCAGATACCAGTCTCATTGTAGCTGGGAGCTCTTGCGGTGATTTTCAAAGCATGAAACGTCCCAGCCCGTGTCGTTACCTCCTGCAATTCCAGGGTTGCAAGATCCTTGTCTTTTAGGCTGTATGCAAGAACTGGAAAAGCTTTTCCGGTACCATTGGACCTTTCTTCATGATACCAATACAGTACTCCGTCTTTGATTCTTATCCACGTTGACTCTACATCGTCATCTTGCTCTCGAACCCATTTGTAGGCGCTCACCATTTCGCCGTGAACCTAGATCAGTTCTTCCTCACCGGTTCCTGTCCAGAGCATTTCATCTCTACTTCCCGGTTCCCAATCGTCGATATAGTGCGTTACTTCATACACATAAGTGTGCTGAATATCCACAGGATAGTAATAGGTCAAAAATCTATCTATTATCTCATTAGTAACGGCTGTTTCTCCTATGTCGGCAACGTCCCCCTGCCGAATGCAATCAATTAAGTCACGCACCCCTCTACTATTTCTAGCAGCCGCTAGCAAGACATCAAATTCAGCGTGTGCCTCGGTACTTCTAAAGGGTAGCGCATGCATCGACTTGACGGCTGCAGTAGTAGCAATGCTTACCTCCACAGGCTCTCGAGTACCAGGCGACGCAAAACTCTGAAGTTCTTGTACACTATAGCTACTGGGTAGCGCTGCGTTACTTAGGTATTTCCTAAATGGCGATAGACCTGAAATGGAAAAGTAACCTTGAGAATCTGTTACGGCGATAGTGCCGCCCTCCACACGGACTGTAGCTCCCTTTACTGGCACTTGGCCGTCAAGCATCCCGGTTGCATTGATCGACTTAACAGTTGCCGGTGCTGGCATCACCACGCGTCCTGTAAGAACAGCACCACCCGATAGACGTGATTTATTCCCGCCAAAGGAACAACCTCCCGCAACAACCAGAGACATCAACACCACTATCACTACTAGGTTTCTTCTCACTGCCTCTTCATCTCCTTTGCCAGGCATTGCAAATATTATTTTCACGATTCTTGATTATATCAATTCATTCCTACTTTTGTAACCCCTTCTTCTTGTACCACATGCATATATAATCTAGCCACTCGACTGATTGAAATCGCATTTCAGAACCGCACCGTTTAGCATAACCCGAAAACCAGGACTCTTACAGAACATGGATGATAGAAACGTTGTATATTCGGCTGTTGGTTTCATGATACTGACCTGCCACGATTCACTTTAGTCTTGACTAAAACAAGCTTAGCAGTATAATTATTTTAGTGATGGCTAAATTGATTTGCAGAAGGAAGGTGTCCTAATGAATAAGAGTCTAGTGCTCAGGGCTATAGCCGATGACACCAGAATGAAAATCATAACGCTGCTCCTGAGACACAACTACTGTGTTAGGGCCCTGGCAAGAAAACTCGAGCTTTCCGAAGGGGCTGTATCGCAGCATCTAAAGGTACTGCGGGAAGCGGGACTTCTCACCGGCGAAAGGAAAGGTCACTTCATACACTACGACGTAAACCGGGAAGTGCTAAGAACCTTGGCAGCCAAAATTGAGGAGCTGGCCTCCATAGAGCGGCAACCCTGCACGTCGGCTCAGGGTGGATGCCAGGCCGCTGAGCAACGGGAAACCACGGGGAACGCGAAAGACTGCGGCAGCCCAGAAGAAAAGCGCTGCGGCGGCACTGATTCTGGGAGTAGTGAATCATGAACACCGGGGAAATTGTACTGGTCAAGAATCTAACTAAGCGCTACGGAGATTTTACAGCGGTTGACCGAATTTCATTTTCCATCCGCCGGGGCGAAGTCGTTGGGCTGCTGGGGCCCAACGGTGCAGGGAAAACTACAACTATCAATATGATGATCGGGCTTGCCAGGCCTACCGCTGGCTCCATATTCATCAACGGAATTGATGTTGTGCAAGACCCAAAAAAGGCCCAGGCCATCATCGGCATTGTCCCCGATGAAAGCAATCTATACGGCGAGATGGACGGCTTTGACAACCTCTGCTTTTGCGGAGCCCTTTACGGCATGACCAGAACAGCTAGGGAAAAGCGAGCCAGGGAACTGCTGGAGCAGTTTGACCTTACCAAAGCGGGTAAGCGCCCCTTTAGGGCGTACTCCAAGGGGATGCGGCGCAAACTGACCATTGCGGCGGGCATTATCCATGGGCCGGAGATTCTCTTTCTCGATGAGCCCACCACCGGAATCGATGTTGAAAGTGCCCGGCAGATCCGGTGGCTACTGCTGGACCTCAAGAAAAGGGGCACGACAATATTCATTACCACCCACTACATCGAAGAAGCCGAACGGGTATGCGACCAGATTGCCTTTCTCGTAGAGGGGCGAATTGTAGCTAGCGGTACGGTGCCTGAGCTGATGGAAAGCATAACCCATGGGCACACCATCAGACTAGTTGCCGATACAGATTTAGCGCCCTATGTAGAAAGGCTTCAGGAGCGTTTCCCCCACTGCACTGTGGAGCTCCAGACGAATAACGCGATCACAATCACCTCCAACGAGCGGCTTCCCCTTTCACCCGTCTTGCAGTATCTTGACGGTTTAGGGGTGTCCATCTTTGAAGCCAAAGAGATGCGGCCGACTTTAGAAGATGTCTTTGTAAGAGTCACGGGTATCGAAGCTGCAAGGCTCCGCAAGGAGAAGGAAAAGGGAGGCTCGGGAAGATGAAAACATGGATCGCATTTTGGAATATCCTTAAGAAAGATGTGCGGAACTACTATCTCAAGCCGCCGAACATCAGCTGGGGTATCATTTTCCCTGTGTCGTGGACGCTGATGCAAATGCTCCGTTCATATGGAGGCGTAAACCTTGCCGAGATCCGAAATATGCTTCCCGGGTTAATGTCGATGAGTGTACTGTTCGGCACTACCTCCATGCTTGCGGTTACTATCACCTTTGAACGGAGGGGACGCTCTTTCGAGCGGTTGTTGCTTGCTCCAATTTCCTTATCTGCTATGGTGGCTGCTAAGCTCTCCGGCGCCATTCTCTTTGGAGTGTTCAACGCCTTTGTGCCGGTGATTTTGGCGGCCCTGTTTATTGATCTTACCGGAGTTAGATGGAGTGCGGTGCTCCTGGCAGTCTTCTTAATTGCAGTAACTTCAACTCTTCTAGGACTCATAATCGCCGTCTCTGCAAGAGAAGTCTTTGAAGCCCAGACATTTTCGAACTTCTTCCGCTTCCCGATGTTGTTTTTGTGTGGCTTGTTCATTCCAGTCAAGAGTCTCCCAATCTTTATACGCCCCGTATCTTTCTTGCTGCCCCTCACCTATGGAACTGACCTTCTCAACCGCGGGATCCTCGGCACCAGCATGCTGCCTCCTGTACTGAGCACTCTAGTTTTGTTGGGCTTTATCGGGGCCTTCTTTGCCATCTGCCAGTACAACATACAGAGGAAATGGATCTTCTAGGAAGAAATTCCTCGGAGGAGGCTCCATATGAGAATTGAAATAAGAGGGTTTCAAAGGCAACACTTTGATCTAACGAGATCGATAAACCGATGATTGCCGTCAGTATTAGCCGTAGAGATCGTTAAAGGGGCAGCCGTCTGGGCTACCCCTTGCTTTAATGCACAGGCAGTTCTATTTATCTAGCTTGAGCCAACTGCAGTTTTTAATTCAGAACCGGCTGAAAACCGAGCCGTTATTAAGCCAGCATCTTCTCGATATCTTCCTTGGGCTCACCGATCAGCTTGACATCGTAGTTGTCCTGGAGAACCTTGAGAATATCGTCATTTACCCAGGCTGGCAGAACCGGGCCCAAGTAAATACCCTTGATGCCCAGGGACAGCAGACTCCAGAAAATGGCGATGGCCTTCTGCTCCATCCAAGCCAGCACCAAAGTCAATGGCAGTTCATTGACGCCTACTCCAAATGTGTCTGCCAAGGCTAAGGCGATCTCAACGGCTACGATAGAGTCATTGCACTGACCCAAATCGATAAGTCTCGGAACGCCATCGATATCCCCAAGGTCCAGGTCGTTAAACCGGAACTTGGCGCAGCCCAAGGTAAGGACGATGGTATCCTTAGGTAGCTGCTCCACAAACTCCCGATAATAACCCAGCCGGCGGTGGGGCGAATCACAGCCTCCTACCAGGAAGAAGTGGCGAATCTTGCCGGCTGCGATGAGTTCCTTCAATTTGTCCTTGAGTCCAAGTACCGTCGAGGCAGAGAAACCTGTCGTAAGAACTGTATCCCCCGGCTCCTCCGGCAGTTCCGGCAGTGTCATGGCCAAATCAATTACCGGTTTGTAATCATACCCCTCGATGTGAGTGACTCCCGGAAGGCGGGCCGGCCCTGTGGTAAACATGCGGCTCCTGTACTCCGGCTGCGGAATCAGCACACAGTTGGATGTCCCTAGAATAGCCACCGGATAACGGCTGAACAGCTCCTTCTGGTCAGTCCAGGACTTACCCAAATTGCCTACCAGGTGAGGATACTTCCGGAGTCTGGGATAGCCGTGGGCAGGCAGCAGCTCTGAATGGGTGTAGATATTGATGCCCGTCCCTTCTGTCTGCCTAAGGAGCTCATCCAAAGCCTTGAGTCCATGACCGGTAACCACAATTCCCCTGCCCTTGACAGTACCGGTACTGACCTGAGCCGGCTCCGGTTCGCCGTAGGTGTCTATGAGAGCCTGCTTGAGCAGCTTCATGGTCTTCACATTCAAGCGGCCGGCTTCGAGAGCCATTTCAATGAAGCTCTCGGCATCAAAATTGACGTTGGTAAATGTAGAGTATAAGACCTTCTCTAAGAACTCGGCAGTCTCAGGGTCAGTGTATCCTAGTTCCCGCGCATGGTACAAATAAGCCGACATTCCCCGGGTAGCGATGACCAAATTATCCTGCAGCCTGGCAACCAGTGGGTTCTTGCCGCAGACTCCCATTCTGGTGCAGCCTTTACCTCCTACAGTCTGTGAGCATTGGTAGCAAAACATATCCAGTGACATCAGTTTTCTCCCCCTCGTTTTTTCCCTTATTTATTTAGTAACTGCCTCACTAACTAATTAGCTCGGCAGATGACTTCCTTGCCGTAGTATTGATCGCCCCGACTGCGTTACTCCCTAAGCCGGAAGGAAAGATCACCTAAGGTCTTGCTCCGCAGGTAATCTGTAAACTCTCTGTTCAATCGCTCCGGTACTCCCCCTAGGATGCAGGTCGCAAAGGGACAGGTCGGCCTTCCGGTGGGACATTTTGTCTCTCCAATGGGTCCTTCAATGACTTCATATACATCCAGCATAGTCACTTCCTCAGGAGGTTTCGTCAAAGCAAACCCGCCTTTGGGCCCCCGGACGGAACGAAGTAGGCCTGCCTTGGCCAAGCGCTGTAGAACCTTTGCCAGATGGGCTTCCGAAGCACCGGTCGCAGTTGCAATTTCCTTGACGCTAACATACTCCTGATCTTTGAGGGCTATTAGCACCATACTGTGAAGCGCCAATGACAGCATCTCCGATACTGCCACAACTCCAGTCACTTGTCTCACCCCAATTCTGGTATTAGAATACCTAAATACCGAAATACTGTCAAGACCCATCTTGCAAAATTTAGGTCTTAGCTGGCAGCAGGTCAGTGTCGACCTTAGCCCTGCTGGTCCTGGCACACTGAGTCTAGCATTGCCGGATTTGATGATTCTCCCTCGGAAATTGCACCTAAGTGCAGGACTGTGCCGCAGCAGCTCTAAATTAGTGGTTAGAAGTATAAATCGATGGATGAATCTGGAGAAGTGAGCAGGGAGGCCAAGTCTACCAATGCGAGTTGCGGTAAAGATAGCAGCTGGAATCTGCGGAATGAATAGTGAAATTGAGTTGAGAGGTTCCATGGAAGGGGATTATCAAATTCTGCTGAGTAGTGACTGCCAGTTGGTTCAAAGCCTTGCGCCGTATCTTGAAGAAGCTGATCCCTTGATGGCCGCGGCCGGCCGCTTTAGCAAGAACCCCGTTTTTCAAGGGGCTGAGGCTTGCGGGCTCCATGCTGCCTGTCCGGTGCCAACGGGGATCATCAAGGCATACGAAGCTTTTTGTCAATTGGCTCTGCCTGGGGATGTGACAATCACGATGGAAAAGCAGGATTAAGAAAGCCCCTTACGATGCCAATTCCAGGACCCCAGGCAGTTGGGAGGCAACGTAAGGGTTAAACTGCTGACCAGAGAGTCTGAGAATCTCCTGTACAGCTTCAGCCGGAGTGCGGGCCCGTCCGTAAAGACCGGGACGGATCATGGCATCGTAAGCCTCCACTACTGCCAGGATTGCAGCAGTTATAGGGATATCTTCGCCTTGGAGCCCATCTGGGTATCCTGCGCCGTTCCACCATTCATGATGACAGCGGATAGCTTCTATGATGCCGTCGTGTAGGCCCAGATTGGCCAAAATAACTGCACCCACGTCTGCATGCCGCATTAGAGTACGGTACTCCTTCCAGTTCAAAGGTCCCGGCTTTGTTAGTATGTCTTTCGGCACGGCGATATTGCCCACATCATGGAGAGCAGCTGCTTGCACAACTGTAAGCTGCATCTGTTGAGGAAGGCCTACCGCTATTCCCAAAGCCTCCGCCAATGGCACCAAGCGGGTAATATGCTCTACACTCTCTTCGCTGACCTGGACTACGATCTCCAGCAATCTCACCATCTGGGGGGATAGGATGCCTTGCAGCACATCCCAGGGGTCGCCATAGTGGAAGGCATCGGCAGTGGCAACACGATTTCTCCCCCGGAGTTTGGCGCCAGCCATCAGTGCTCTATCAGCCTTGTTCAAGAGCTCTGTCAAGGTGATGCCGTGATCGGGATAAGTGGCGACTCCAACGGAGATACTGATGGGATACTCAGGCAGTTCCCGACCAAACACTTCCACCACCCGTTTCCTCAGGCGCTGAGCCGCCGCCATCGCCGCTTGGTGATTGGTGTTTTTCATCAGAATGGCAAATTCATCGCCGCCGTAGCGGCAGACGATGTCATCTGCACGGATCTCCCCCTGTATAAACCTGGCGAACTGCTCAAGCACCGCATCTCCCAAGGCATGGCCGCCCTGATCGTTGATCAACTTGAAGTTATCCAGATCCAGCAGCAGAAGGCTGAGGTTCCGGCCCCTCCTCTGGGCTTCCATTAATGCTGACTTGCTCACCCACCCCAGCATCCGCCTGCTGCCCACTCCGGTAAGATCATCACAAAATCCCCGCCGGTAAAGGTTTTCCAGGAATTTGAGGCTCTGCAGCAAGAGTACGCTGAACAGCACAAAAATTAGCATTCCTATAGCGGCAGTATCATAAGAGATGACCCCGTAAAGCTCCCTTCCTTCGACGGCCATGAGAATAGCCGCCGCCCAAAGCGCCATAGCCATAAAGCCGGAACGGGAGGGCATATCCAGAGCAGAAAAGGTGAGGCCCACCAACATCAGCGCATACCCGAGGGTAACCGTCCCTGGGGAACTAACCACAATCCCGGAAAGGGCTATCCAAGCGGAGTAGTATCCAACCCAGCTTGCGGCCCAAGAAGCCCGCAGAGTGGCGATAACCCAGACTGCGCAGCTAATACCAGCCTGAACCCACAAGAAAGTTGGTACCCATGATCTCGGCTCAACACTTCGGCTGTGACCAGCAACCAATACCATTAATAGGATGATGAATGCCCAGACAAGTCGCGGGAAGTTGGAGCCTTCTCCGAGGAAGTGTGCAATGGAACGCCAGCGAATATGCCGCAGCACCTGTTCATTCTCCAGCTTGCCAAGGGTCAAACTCAGTTCACCCCCACATACTTTAGCAGTACCGCATAGAAATTGGTCTATTGTAGGCTTCAACTCCTAGGACAAATGTCCTGCCAGTTTTCTCACCTAACTGTGAATACCCGCATTTGTGCTGCTCGTTTTACCATTTTGTAATTTCCTGCAAACCAACCTCCGTTCCAATTGCGCCTCAAGGTGAAAGCTCGGGAAAACCTAGTGGCGTAAAATGCAAGATAGGCAGGTAGAAGAGGAATCACCTGCCTATCGTAACCATCAGTAAATCCCACGGGGGCTCACAATTTTACTTAGCGTCTTTTTTATTCCATGTTCTTGATCAGGCTGAAGTCGCCTACCTTGGCTGCTTCGAGAATCGGCGCCATGTAATCATCTATTAGATCAGCATTCAAAGGTACCGGCATGTTCTTGAGCTTCATGTCCAGCTGCGGATCCTTGGCAGCTGTGAGAGCCCGCTCGATATGCTCATCGGTAAACCCTTCCAGATCGGTTAGCTTAATCGGGAAACCGATGCGGCGGCTCAGCTCTACCATGCCGTTGGCCACTGCGATTCCCAGATCCCTGCCGGAGAGTTTGTCCAGATCATCATTGATTAGACCAGCCCGACGATAGATGTCCCCTACCAGCCGCAGCTGCTTCTCAACAGCCGGTGCAAAGAACACGGTATAATACGGGTTCATCAGAGCACAAGCCCGTCCGTGGCTGGTAAGATCAACTAAGGAGAAACTGGTCAAGTGGGCACCGTTGGTGCCGCCGATCATGATGGCATAGCCTCCCAGGTCGGTGGCGAGACCTAAAGCTTCTCTGCCGGCTTCGTCCTCGGGATTCTCCATGACCTTCTCCAGATTGTTAACTACCAGCTCAATGCCTAAGAGGGCTACGTCTTTGATCTTGTCAAAGGTCGCCTCAGAGGCGCCGAGGAAAACCTCCAAGCAGTGGGCAACACCATCTAGAGCTCCATCAGCGGTGAATCCCCTGGGCATTGTCTTGGTAATGGCATAATCAAAGACCGCCCGTTCCGGTACTATAGCGTCATCGACAATGAGCTTCTTCTGTCCGGCAACGACATCGGTGACATTGGAATACTTGGTTAGGTGAGCTCCGGAGCTTGCGGCAGTGGCTACAGCAATCAACGGCCGGAGCTTCTTGCCCGTTGCCTCAAGGGCCTTGGTCACTTCACCGGTGCCAAAGTAACGATCGATATTGGCATCGTAAACCCCGCCCAGGGTTGCCAGCACGTTGGCAGCCTTGGCGGCATCAATGCTGCTGCCACCGCCAATAACTACGATGACGTCGGGCTGGAAATGGAGAATGTATGTCTCGAGCCGGTAAACATCCTCCCGAGGAGCATTCGGCGCCGCATCGGGCACGATTTCATTGGGAACCAATTCTACTCCGTTTTCCTTCAAAGAGTTGACAACTGCGTCAACGGTGGGCTTGAGCCACTCTGCCCGATTAGCAATAACCATAGCGGTTTTGCCCAGTTCAGCAGCATATTCTCCAGTCTTACCCAAAACACCTAAACCGAAAGCATAAGTATCGCCTTTCCACTGGCGCAAAAGTTCACGGGCTTTCTGAACTTCAGTCACTATTTCATCCCTCCACTTGATGTTATGCATTATACAGCCAAGATTACCAATCGGACCCCGTTTTATTCTCTACGATACTTCCAGCCTGTTATCCTGCAATAATCGGGTGTTAACGTATCTTTTGCTTCTTGAGTTCTCTTTATTTCTCTAATTACTATGATATTACCCTCTATCTGAGGGCAAAACCGCTGTCTAATGGGAGTTGTCTTCATAGTGGAGAAAAAAATGCCTGCCGGGGATTACACCGGCAGTAATCAGCCTGATTTCTGGCCTAGATAACAATATGAGCCCCTAAGGTGGGGGCTCTTTGCTACAGACGAATTTCTTCCGGCCTTATATCCCCCTTCAGGGGATACTGACCCCTTTGTTCAATGATAGCCGTGATGGCCAAGAGATTCTCAATGGGCGTACCGTAGGAAACTGCGTCACCACTGCTGAGGATAAAGGCCTTGCCCGGAGCCATCCGGTTGAGAACATCGACTACATACTCAACAGTCTCACTAGCCGACATCCACACCAGTGCTGGAGGCTCTATCCCACCGATGATTGCCTTATCTTCACCCCAGACCTCACGGGCTTCATGGGCCCAGAGGTCCCCAGTAGTCGGTGGACAGAGGGAGTCAACACCATCCATAGCTCCAGCTGCTATGAGGTGAGCAAAACCTTTGAGTTTGCCGCACATATGGGTGATAAATACCTTTCCAGCCCTGTGCAGAATCTCGGCATATTCATCCAGCTGGGGAGCAGAGTAGGTGAGGTACATCGCCGGGTTCATCACTGTCGTTGAGGTGTCCTCATATGTAAACACGACTGGTGCTGGAGATTCGGCCAACAGCCGGTAGCTCTCCAGGTTTTTCTGATGCATGGTTTCCAACAGCTGATTCATCTCATCGGGATGATCAAACAGGTTGTAGACAACTCCCTCTACCCCCATGAGATGCTGAAGTAGACTCTGGATTGGAGTTAGGTTGCCCGAAGGAGTTGCCAGACCGTCATCACCGATAAACCTATCCCGCTCTAGAAACTCGTCAAACCGCGGTCGATAGGATGTATGCTCAACAATATACTGATAGATCTTTATATCCTCAACAGAACGGAGCAAGTGCTTACTCCGGTAAGTGGTCTTACCAGAACGTTTGCTTTCTTCCACCAGTGTGCCTACTGGAGTCACATATTCATGTACAATGGTGTCTCCCCTGATGATCTCCCGGAAGGATACATTATCATATACTGCCTCAAGGATGGGAACATGGCGCTCCATGATATCACAGCGGAGAAACCGCAGCGTCTCGATGAGGTCCATGTTGTAGCCTTGTTCCGGCAGCGAACTTGTGAAGTATGCATCCATACAGGGAGACCATGGGATGCGGTCCACATCCTCGCCCCGGAGGGCCGCCAGAAGCCGCTCTCTTCTCGTCATCTGGCTCATCTGGCCTCTACCCCTTTCATCGACATCTCCCTATTACCCGTTTGCTCGCATAAACCTTCACCAGAAATTACCCTTTAATACCACTTAGGGCTATTCCCTCAATGAAGTTCTTCTGTGCCGCGAAGAAGACAATTAAGACCGGCAGTATAGACAGAAGGGTTCCGGCCATGATTACATTCCAATCCATCATGCCGAATTGCTGCCTGAACAGTGCTAACCCCAAAGGCAGTGTCCGTTTCGGCAGATCGTCCAAGACCAAGAGGGGCCAGAGAAAGTCATCCCAGCTGGCCATGAAGGTGAAGATCCCCAGGGCCGATAAGGCAGGTTTAGAAAGCGGCAGCACAATCCTGGCATAGATGCCAAACTCGCTGCACCCATCGATCCGGGCAGCATCGATTAGTGCAGAAGGAATGCCGCTCATAAACTGGCGCATTAGGAAGATCCCATAAGCACTGACCAATCGGGGGATAATTAGTGCCCAGAGGGTGTTGAGCATTTTCATTTGATAAACCAAGATGTACACCGGGATTACTATGACCTGAAAGGGGATCATCATCGTAGCCAGAATCCCTAAAAAAATCTGTTCTTTTCCCCAAAAATCGAACTTGGCGAATATATAACCCGCCAAAGAGCTGGTAAATAGTACTCCGACCGTTACCGCTACAGCCACTATTACGCTATTAGATAAGAACCGTCCAAATGGAATTTCGGTAAGCACCCGTTTGTAGGCTCCGAAGCCAGCAAACTCCTGGGGCAAAAACCTGGGAGGAAATGAGATGGCATCCCAGTTGTACTTAAAGGACGTGGAGACCATCCAGACAAATGGTGCCAACATAATTACGCAAATAGCAAGGCAAGCAACAGCCTTGATCACAGTTTTTAGCGTCTCCATGCGGTTATGCAATGGTACCCCTCCAGACTCAATACTCGAAGTCGGCCCTTAGATACTTTAGCTGAAGAATTGTGATGACCAATACCAGGGCAAAGAGCAAGAAGGCCAGGGCTGATGCCCTTCCCATTTCAAAGAACTTGAATCCTGTTTCATAGATGTGCATCACCAAAGTGCGGCTGGCAGTACCAGGCCCGCCCCCGGTCATCACGTATATCTGGGTGAAGACTTGAAAACCGCCGATCATACCCGTCACCAAGGCAAAGAGCGTAGTGGGCTTTAACAGCGGTATAGTGATATGGATGAAACTCTGCAATCCAGAGGCACCATCAACCCTTGCAGCTTCATATAACTCACTTGGGATCGTAGTTAAGCCCGCCAGGAAGAGGACCATAGTATACCCCACCGACTTCCACACGCTCATGGCTACTATGGACGGCATCACCTGGGTGGGAGAATTCAGGAAGTCGTATGGGCCCAATCCAACAAATTCGAGAACGTAATTGAGTACTCCGTACATCGGTTGATAGAGCCACACAAACATTAAGGATACCGCCACCATGGAGGTGACCACCGGCATAAAAATAACTCCCCGCATTACAGTAACAAAGGGCTCAACTAGGCTGTTAACAAAAACAGCAAGGACGAGCCCAAGAACTGTCCCCCACAGCACATAGTAGAAGGCATAGTAGAAGGTGTTCTTCAATGAAACCCAAAAAACTGGATCATTAAGAGCCCACTGATAATTACTCCCACCAATAAACGGCCGGTTCAGGTCCAACAGCCCCCAGCGGTGTAAACTGATGTTAAATGCTGAGAAAACCGGATAGACAGAGAACACAAGGAAATAGAGCAGTACCGGTGTAAGGCCCAGCACTATGAACCAAACTTGCTTTGCCCGCCCGGAAGACATCCTTGGACGCCTAGGGCTCCGAGAGGTTCCTAATTCTCTAGCCACTGACTCGAGCCTCCCTAAAAGGGGAGAGGCCAGGGGAAACCTGGCCCCCCACCTGTCTAAATCACCTAGTTGATTTCAGCTAGGATCTCATTTACCCGCTTCTCTGCGATCTCCAAGAACTGTTCGGCAGTAAGCTCTCCGACAGTCAACCGCTCAAGCTCCTGACCGATGGCTACATCAACCTTCTCCCAGCCGGATACTTTGGCATAGTAAATCTCCGCTACCTCCAGGGCTTCTCCAAAGGCCTTGATCCACTCATCGGATACATAGCGGGGATCTTCATAGTGGGCCTTGCGGAAACTGATGAAACCGATTTCCGTAGCCATATCGAGGTAGTTTTCATCGTTGGAAATATAATGCAGGAACTTCCAGGCATATTCCTTCTGCACCGGGGAAGCTTGGGCATTGACTACCCAGAACCAGGCATACATGGCCATTACCTGACGAGCCGGTCCCTTGAGGGGTGCAATAGCCTGGAACTCCAGCCTCGGATTGTTGGACTGGTAGAAGGCCTTGGCCCACGGACCTTGCCATTCCATAGCTGATCGTTCTAGAGTAAAAGCGTCTTCGATGAAGTTGGCGTGGGCAAGCTGCTGGTAAACCTTGGTGGCCTCCAGACCTTCCGGAGTGTTGAAGGCTGCTTTCTTGCCATCGGGCGTCACCAATTCGCCGCCAAAGGCCTTGAGGATAGTCGCCCAGTGGATTACATTCCAGCTGCCATCTTTCGATGTGGATAGCGTAGTACCAGCTTGGGTCAGGCGACCTCGGTTATCGTATTTGTCCAGCACCTTGTTGACTTCCAAGAGCTCATCATAGGTGGTAGGTATTGCCACGCCGGCTTCCCGGTACATCTTGGCATTGATAACCGGAGCCTGGATGCCGATATGCTGTATGTAGCCGTAGATCTTGCCGTCGTACTCAGCACTCTGCCCGGCCACTGCTACTGTATTCTCCCGAATGTCCTCCACCACGAAATCGGGTGCAGGATCAATCCAGCCGTTTTCGACAAGGTCCACCATCCAGGGTCCATACACACCGATTATCTCTGGAGCCGTACCGGCCGCCAGGGAAGTCATGAGTTTCATGTTAAGGTCGGCATGTTCCACCGTCGTGATTACTATCTTCACATTGGGATAGAGCTTCTCGAACTCCCGGGCCTGTTTGGCCAGAAGATCATTCCACGGCTTGTAGGTATGCATCAGAAACCGCAGTGTTACCTGCTCCTCGGCCGCGGCGATGGCGCCAAAAGCCAATATGCTCGTGAGCACTACCACAAGAAACAACTTGGTCCTGCTCCTCAACATAGTCCTTAGACCTCCTATTCTGGTTGCTTATTTTGAATGGTTTCCCCCATCTTAGTAGCCCCTAAAGGCTTCCTCGATCATTGCAGCGTAATTCAGCGGATTAACGTAGTCGGGGATGGTGTTGCTGGAGCCTACGCAGTATCCGCCGTCGTACCCCAGTTTTTCGATTCGGTCTCTAACCAACTGTCGAACCTGTTCTGGAGTTCCCCTACTCAACAGATCTACATCAATGTTCCCAATGAGACAGAACTGATGTCCCCGCTTAGCTTTCACCTCCTCTGCATCCATGGATTTTGGCTCTAGCGGGTGAATTGCATTGATGCCGATTTCAACAAAATCATCGAATACTTCCCATAGATTCCCATCGGTATGATACAGGAAAGGTACATTGAGCTCCTGTGCTAGAGCCGCGATCTTCTTCATCCACGGGAAAAGGTGTTCCCTTAGGAACTCAGGTTGTACCAAGAGACCTGAATTAAAGGCTATATCATCGGTGTACCAAATAGCTCCGATTCTGTCGCCGGCTATTTCGACCGCCCGTCGGTTTACTTCATAGATGGCCTCCCCCTGTTCCCTCATCAGTTCCGCAACTAAATCGGGTTGCTCAAAAAGCGAGATACAAAAGTGGGTGTAGCCCATATGTGTCCAGGCCCTAGTGAAGATATCTCCTGTTGACATGATTATTTTCATGTCCTGGGGGAGCCGCTTGCTCACTGCCTCCAAGAGTGAGTAGTCCACGCTGTCTATCTCGGTGCGCCACGGCCAGTCTTTCTCTCTCAAGTCCTGCCATGTCTGCAGCACACCAACACCTTCGATGTTGCCGTCCGCGTGGGTGACGGCATCGAACTGGTAATGGGGCCTTACATGTATGTAGTCATATCCAGCCTTAATCCAGAACTCGATTTCATCATCTGCAGTGACTAAAGGCCTGCCAATAATGGCTTCTTTGATAGACTTGGCAATGGAGAATTCACCCAAAGGAGGCCGGTCAGACCGTCCCTGCAGCAGCAACGCCTTCTTGATCCGTTCAAAATCCGGCTCTGGTTTGATGTTCAGCTTCAACTATTAATCCCTCACTCTCGTCGATTCTCGTCTGATGAGCATCCCGGGCACTAGAACTTGATCCCCCTTAGAAGAACCGTCAGAGATCGCCAACAGCATATCGACGGCTGTCTCCACAATAACCCGGGGTTGAACGTCAAAGGCAGTTATACTCGGCTGACTCAGCTCGTCTAGGGACACACCCATATAGCCCATGACACCTATTTCTCCGGGGATATCTATACCTCTAGCCCGGGCCATCTGCACAAAACGAAACCGGGGCAAACCTTCACTGATAAACACCACATCGTACTGCTGGTAGAGGTCTAGCAGATGACTAATGGCCATCTCCTGCTCACTGGCTTTACCGGTGCTCCAGATGAAAAGCGATTGATCAACTTCCATTCCTGCCCGCAGGCACTCCTGGACCAAGCCGTGATAGATCCTAAGGTCTATGGCCACTGAAGACCGGCGTCCAAGATGAGCTACCCGCTTGTAACCCATGTCCACCATGTGCTGAACCGCTTCACGAAGCATACCTTCGAAGTCGGCATCGACAAAGGCCAGCCCGTCGTTATTTGCACACCGCCCTACGAGAACAAAGGGCACATCCCGATCTCTCAGGACAGAGACCCGCTCATCCAACATCTCTACCTCGAAGAGGATTACGCCATCGACTTGTCCGCTATCAACTATCCTCTGGGTATCCAACGCGGCGCTGTCCGGATCGTGGTTTGGATAGAAAACCACCCGCTTTCCCCGCCTGGAGAGGGCTGTCATTAAGAGGGAGACAAATTCAAGGTAGCCCTCTCCCGCCTTGTAATCGGGGTCAAAGGGATAGAGCACACCTATAGTATCAGTCTTGCCCTGAGCTAGACTTCGGGCGGCGTGGTTGGGTACATACCCGATCTCCCGCATGGCTTTCTCAACCCGCCGGCGCAGCTCCGGCCTGACTGATGGCTTGCGGTTAATGACATTGGAAACCGTTCCAACTGATACACCGGCTTTCTTGGCTACATCATAAATGGTAGGCATAATCCCATACTCCCATGAAGCGGTTCATTTCTATTCTATTCCTGTTCTGGAAGCTTGTCAACTAATGACATCGTTCTATACTTCTCACAAATCGTTTACCATAAATAAGCCTCTTGGTCGTCGATCCCACCACTGGCGGGAATTGGAGAAGCTAGAAAAAAATAGAACCCAGTATCCTTGAAAAGGGACTGGGTTCTGATTCCGATTTAACTACCCGTCGGCCTAATCCTCTTTCGCTACGCTCCTATAAGCAACGTATGAATAGACCGCGGGTACCAAGGTGACTACAAATATGACCGCCA